>JASHXN010000031.1 GCA_030043505.1 Thermoplasmata archaeon | reverse complement strand
ACCGGCCACCCCGCCGCGGCCGCGAGGCGGGCGGCCGGTCGCTCCGGGCTCGCCAGGCCCGGCAGGAGGTTGCCGAGCTGCTTGCGTCGGGACGCGAACAACCGGCGGACCGCGTCCTCCAGGGTCGGGACCGAACGGACCGGCAGCGCCCCGGCCCGGGCCGTGTGAGCGAGCAGACGCCCGTCGACCTTCGGACGGGGATAGAACGACGTCGACGGCACCTCCCGCCAGAGCTCCGGTTCCCCGTACAGCCGCGCGAGGATCGACGGTCGGCCGTAGGTGCGACCGCCGGGGTTCGCCGCGAACCGCTCCGCGACCTCGCGCTGGAGCATCACGGCGATCCGACGGACCCGCCGGCGGAGCAGCTCGAGGACGATCGTCGTCCCCGTCGCGAACGGCAGGCTGCCGACGACCGTCGCCTCCGGGGGGAAATCGAACGTCGTCGCGTCCGCGCGCACGACCCGGACCTCCGCGCCGAACGTCCGGGCGAGGTGGTCGGCCAGGCGACGGTCCCGCTCGACGACCGTCAGCGGGCGCCGGCCCCGCTCCAGCAGGGCGCGCGTCACGAGCCCGAGCCCCCCGCCGATCTCGTAGACGGGGGCGCCGGCCGGTCCGTCGGCGAGCGCCGCCAGGGCATCGGCCGCGAACCGGTCGACGAGGAACGACTGCCCGTAGCTCCGGGACGGGCGGACCCCGAGACGCCGCATCGCCGCGTCGACCTCGGAAGGGGTCCCGGGGACGGCGTCGGCCGCCTCCGCCGCCCGTTCACCGCGGGACGAAGAGCCGGTACTTGTCGTCCTCACCGCTGAGCTCCTGCTCGATCCGGGCGACGATCAGCCGCTCCGCCCCCTTGAGGCCGAGCCGCTGATCGAGCTCGGCGAACGAGCGGAACGGCGCGCGCCGGCGCTCGTCGACGATCTGCTGCATCGTCTTCTTCCCGATCCCCGGGAGGAGCTCGAGCAGGTGGAACCGTCGCGACACCGCGGGCGCCTCGTTGAAGAACCGCACGTACCGCTCGGGGTTCTCGCGGACGATCGCCTCGAGCGCCACCGGCAGCTCGGTCCGCGCGGCGACCGTCAGCTCGTCGTAGCCGAGCCGGCGGCGGACGTGGTCGATCGCCGACGGGGAGGTTCCCTGGGGCAGCAGGGGGATCCGCTGACCCGCGACGAGCGCCGTCCCCGCGCGGGGCACGAGCTCGAACAGCTTCAGTTCGTCGTCGCCGACGGCCAGCGCGAGCGGCTCGCGGTGGAACCCGCGGTCCGTCGGTCGGCCGTTCGGCAGGACATCGAGAATGTGCGCGTACTGCTCCACGGGCCCACCCGGATCATCGGTGTTGTGCGGTGAGCTCCAAGAGCCGGTTCACCTGCTCCTCGTCCAGCACGACCCGCTCCTTGGAGAAGAGCAGGCGGACCTCTTCGGGGTACTGCGGCAGCACGTCGACGATCTTCGTCGCGAGGCTCGCGTCGACGAACGGGAGCGCACGCAGCTCGGCGATCAGCTTCGTGGCGTCGTCCGCCTCCAGGCGGGCGAACGTCTCCGCGTGCTGCAGCGCGAGCGCCGCCTCCCGCGGGAGCGTCCGCCGCGTCGACTCCTCGGTGAGGAGCTGCTTCACCCGCGCGAGCGGGACCGGCTCGGCCATCGGACTAGCCTCCGGCCGGGGCGAGGTGGATCGGGAGGCTGACGAGCTCCTTGCGCTTGCCGCCGTCCAGGAACTCCAGCCGGTACGCCCGGCCGACGCGGGCGATGACGGTGCAGGTGCGGCCCTGGTAGCGCGGGTGCGGCTGGCCCCGGGGGCTCGACGGCTCCAATCGGACGATGACGCGGCTGCCGATCTCGAACTCGCGCAGGTAGCGGCTGACGGGAGGAAGCCCCTTCTCGCGGACCTCCTTCGTGAACGTGCCGCGGGAGCGCGAACGGAACCCCTTCGAGCTCTTCACCATCTACGGGACCCCCTCGTCGTGGACGTCGAGGACGTCCAGGAAGTCGACGCGGAGCGGCACGCCGACGAGCGCGGCGAGGCTCGGATCGGTGCGCCCGTCATCTCCTTCCACCCACTCCTTGACGTACGTTCCCGCTTCGGTCCGGAGGTCGATCGTGAACCGCGCTTCCGCCGCCTCGACGAGCCGGGCCTCGAGGATCCGCCGCGTGCGAACGCGGTCGGACCGCCGATGCGCGACCCGCGCCGGCGTGCGCTGGGCGATCGTCCGGCCGGGCACGAGCGACAACGCCTCCTTAACCTTTCCGAGCGGGACCTCGCCGAGGACGCCCACGCGGTAGCTCTTTTCCGGCGCCGCCTCCTTGACGCGCAGGACGTCCGCGGCCTCGGCGGGGCGGACGTCGAGCAGTTCGACCCGACCGGCCGCCGACGGACCCAGGTCGGCGGCCAGCTCCGGGACGTTCACCGTCCGGACCCGAGGACGGAGCAGTTCGAGCACGAACGGACGGCCCCGGCCGAGCATGCGGGCGTCGATATCCTCCCGCCCCATCCCGTGGAAGCGGGTCCCCTCGGCCCGGGTCGCCGCCACGAAAGGCGCCGCCGCCAACTCCTCCACGCTCGTCGGGTAGGTCCGTCCGGTCCCGTCGCAGTGCACGCACCCCCGGCCCGAGCAGCGACGGCACGGCCACCGGGTCTGGGGAAGGGTCCGGTCGAACTTGCGGTACCGGCCCCGCACGTACAGGGGGGAGACGGTGACCCCGACCGTGCCGGTCGGCAGGTCCGCGAGGAACACGAGGTCGGCGCCGTCGGTGCCGCCCGAGGCGCCGGTGCGCGCCTCCAGGCGCTTGCCCAACTCCCGATTGAACGCGGCCTTCGCGCTCTCCCCCCACGCCGAGCCGACGGCGGCCCAGAGCGCTTCCTCGGTCGCGAGGCGCTCCGGGTCCCAGCGCGACCCGCAGGTGAACCGGTGCCACTCGTAGCCGTCCGCGGCCCGGACGGCCCGCTCGGCCCAGACGTCGAGGCGGTCGAACGCGCCACCGCACGCCGCGCACGGTGCCTCCCGGGACGCGGGAGGCGAGCCGATGGCCGCCTCCATCCGAGCGGCCCGCTCCGGGTTCGACAGGCCGTGCCCCCAGCGGCCGAGCAGCCGTCCGTAGCACTCGGCGCACAGTCCGCGACCTTGCGCGGCGCGGGCGACGGCCTGCTGCGCCTCCCCGAGGTCGAACGACGGCCCGCCGGACACGGGGCCGGCGACCCGGTCCCCCACTTAACGCCCGTCGGCGGGGAAGCGAGAACGTTTTGGACGGTGCCCCCCTCCCGGACCGATGCCGTCGATCACGGAGGCGGAGCTGACGCTCGCCCTCGAACGCACGCTCGTCGCGCGGGGGAAGATGACCCCCGCCGAGGCGCGCCCGACGGCGCGCATGATCCTGGGCTACTTCGGCGCCGACGATTCGGTGCTCGACAACAAGCTGTCCAGCGAGGACCGCGACCGGTTCTACGCGCTGGAGGAGGAGGGCCTGCTCTCGAGCGAAGAGGAGGACGCGACCGTCTCGCGGGGCAAGACGTGGCGGATCCATTACTGGCTGCTCCAGAAGGCCCGGATCCGGGACGTCGGGACGACGGAGGACAAGGTCCGCGGCGAGGACGACGCCTCCGTCTACCGCGCGATCGGGGAGTCCGACTGGCGGCGCGACGACCGGGGCGGGGCGACGAGCCCGCCGCGCTAGCCGGGCCCCTTGCCCCCGGCGGGGGGACGGCGCGACGACGGCGAGGCGCCCGGACGGCGCAGGAGCGCCGGGTAGCCGGAGGCCTGCGTCACGGAGCGCACGTGCTCGATCGCCCCGACCGCGAACGCGATCGCGCCGAACAGGGCGACGATCGTGCCGGTCGTGGCCGCGACCCCCTGGACGCCCAGGAGCGCCAGGACCGTAGCGGCGGAGGCGAGCGCGTTGAACGACGCGTGCATCGCCACCGCCAGCAGATAGTAGCCGCCGCTACCGGCGCCGCGGACCCCGAACTTCGACCGGGCGTAGCCGTAGCCGAACATCCCGGTGGAGCTTCCGTGCAGCAGCACGCTGGAGACGCTGCGCACGAGGATGAGCGCGAGGCCGGCGCCGAGCCCGCCGACCACGAACGCGCCGACGCCGTAGAGGAACGTCTCGAAGAAGCCGAAGCCGAGCCCCACGGAGGCCCCCACGACCGGGCCGTCCGACACGCTGGAGAGCGAGGCGCGGCGTGCGGCGACCCCCGACGCCTTCAGCGCCTCCTCGATGAACGGGGCGACGACGAGGACGAGGAAGAACGCCCCCGCGGTCGAGTTGCTGTTCAGGAACAGGAACTCCGGCGCGGCGTACCGGACGCTCACGGCGTTCCCGAGATAGAGGACGAGCGCTTCGAGGATCCCCGCGACGATCGTGGCGAACACCGCGCCGTAGGCGAATCCCGCGAGCAGCGTCCCCCAGCCTTCCGGGTGCTGCTGCTGGCCCCGGCGCACCCAGACGAGGTAGATCAACGCCGGGGCGAGCGCGACGACCGCGAGCAGGAACAGATCGCCGGCGTCGGCGGTCGAGGCGCTCATGCGCTCGCCCGCGGGGCGGCCGGGTACCGGTAGAACCCTTCCCCGCTCTTGCGCCCGAGCTTGCCCGACGCGACCATCGACCGCAGCAGCGGGCAGGCCCGGTAGCGTTCGTCGCGCAACCCCTCGTACAGGATGTCGAGGATCGCCACCGTCGTGTCGATCCCCACCAGGTCGACCAGTTCGAACGGGCCCATCGGGTGGTGGAATCCGAGCCGGTACGCGGCGTCGATGCCGTCGCGGTCGGCGACGTTCGCTTCCAGCATCCGGGCCGCCTCGTTGACCAGCACGGCCATCGCCCGGGACGTGACGAAGCCCGGAGAGTCGGAGCTGCGGACGACGGTCTTCCCCAGCCCGGCCGCGAACCGGTCGGCGCGGGCCACGACCGACGGCTCGGTCCGGGGGCCCGCGATCAGCTCCACGAGCGGCATCTGAAGGACCGGGTTGAAGAAATGCAAGCCGACCAGCCGCGCCGGGTGCGCGAGCGGGCCGCCGATCGCGGCGATCGGCAGCGACGAGGTGTTGGAGGCGAGGATCGCCGTCGGCGTGGCCCGCCGCTCGAGCTCGACGAACAGCCGCTGCTTGAGCGCAAGTTGTTCCGGGGCTGCCTCCACGACGATGTGCGCCTCCCCGACCCGGTCAACGCCGACCACCCCTTCGATCCGTCCGCTCGCCGCCGCGCGTTGCGCCTCGGAGACGGCGCCCTTCTGGGTCGCGTGCTCCAGCGCTCGACGTGCCTTCTGCACGCCCCGCTCGACGTACTCCGTCGTGACGTCTTCGAGGAGGACCCCGTGGCCCGCGAGGGCGCACTGCGCCGCGATGCCGGAGCCCATCAGTCCGGCGCCGACCACGAAGACGCGGCCCTCGGGGGCGGCGTTCGCGGCACCGCTCACGCGACCGCTCCGGCCGAAGGAAGCGCGCGGACCGCCCGCAGGTAGGCGCACGCCCGGCACCGCTCGGCGGTCGACGGCTCCCCGCAGTCGAGGCACGTCGTCGGGGAGCTTGCGGCGACCGCCAGACCCCGGTCGAGGAGCTGAGCGTGGGTCCGGAGCAGCGCTTGTCGGGTCCCGGGCTGCTCCTCCTCGAGTTCCCAGAGGACCTTGCGGAACGTGTTGCGCTGAGCGCGCCCCGCGTGGGGGCACTCGCCGTGGTCGAACGGGAGGCCGGCCTCCCGCGCGTACAGGAACACCTCCCGCTCGGGAACTTGGGCCAGCGGGGCGATCCGGGGCACGAGGCCCGGCTGGCGCGTACGGTGCGGCGCCATCCGGACCAGCCGGTCGAGGTCCCCGTGCACGAGGTTCATCAGCACCGTCTGGGCGAGGTCGTCCAGGTTGAACCCGAGGACGAGCACGTCCGCCCCGGCGTCCCGGGCGGCCCGGTTGAGCAGCTGACGCCGCCAGACCCCGCAGAACGAGCAGGGAGGCGTTCCGGGGAGCTGCCGAGCCACGGCGTCGGTGGTCGTGCCGAGCTCCCGCTCAGCGCGGACGACGACGTGCGGGACCCCCAGCTGCTCGGACAACCGGGCGGCGGCCCGCAACGTCGGCGCTCGGTAGCCGTCGATCCCCTCGTCGACGCTCACCGCGACGAGCCGGACCGTGGAGCGGCGGGCGAAGTACCGGTGCGACAGCGCCAGCGCGACGGAGGAGTCCTTGCCGCCCGAAAGGGCGACCGCCACCGTCCCGCCGACGTACCGCGGGAACTGGCGGTGCATCTCCCGTCGGAACCGTTCCTCGACCGACCGACGCAGGTGGGGACCGCACAGGTGCTCCTGACGGTACGGGAGGTCGACGACCGCCGGCTGGACGCACGCCGAGCAGCGCACGACGCGCGAAGCCGGACGCGCTATTTGAGCCGTCGGCGCGGCGCGCGTGCGACTGCGCGCATACGATTATTACCCGAACCCCGGCAGAACGCCCCGCGATGGCGTCGGCGGCGAGCGCGGCCCGCACTCCGGGATTCGACCGGCGCGCGCGGCCGGCGCGGGTCCGCCCGATCGCCGCGGTCGGGACGCCCGCGTTCAGCGTGACGGACCTCGTCGAGCGGTTCCAGCGGAAGCTCCAGGCGCAGGAGCGTTCGCCGTGCACGGTGAAGCAGTACGGGCACATCGCCCGTACGTTCCTCGCCTTCGCGCAGAAGCCGCTCGCGGACGTCACGTCGCACGACCTCGAGTCGTACCGGGAGTACCTCGTCCTGCAGCGGCACTACGCGAAGAACTCGCTCTACACGACGATCCGGGGGCTCGCCTGCCTGTTCCGGAGCTACGGGCTCCAGACCGCCGACGCGCTCGAGCCGCCGCGCCGGCCGGAGCGGCTCCCGCGGTACCTCACCGAAGAGGAGGTCCACCGGCTCCTCGGCGCGGTCGCCGGCTCGGCCCGCGACAGCGCGATGATCCACATCCTCGCGTTCGGGGGCCTGCGGGTCGGCGAGTTGTGCCACCTCCGCATCGAGGACCTCGAGTTCGAGCGCAACATCCTGCACGTCCGCAGCGGCAAGGGGGACAAGGACCGCGAGGTCGTCCTGGAGGAGCGGACCCGCGCGGCGATCGACCGGTACCTGACCGAGCGTTCGCTCGCGAGCGCCGGCACGGACCGGCTGTTCCCGGTCGGGTCGGTCACGGTCGAGCGGGTCGTCCGTCGCGCCGCCCAGGCGGCCGGCATCCCGCGGCGCGTGACCCCGCACATGCTCCGGCACACGCTCGCGACCACGCTGCTCTCCCGCGGCTGCGACATCCGCTACATCCAGAAGCTGCTCGGGCACGCCTCCGTCGCGACGACCCAGATCTACACCCACGTCGACACGCAGGCGCTGCGGGAAGCGTACCAACGCGCCCGGCCGCAGTATTAACGGCGGCCGGCTCGCGACCGCGTGGCGACCGGAACTCCGGAGGCGATCGTCGTCGGCGCCGGCATCGCCGGGGCGGCCGTCGCGTTCCACCTCGCCCGCCGCGGGCTCCCGTCCGTCGTGGGGGTCGAGGCGAGCACCCCCGCCGCCGGAGCGACCGGGCGAGCGGCGGGGATCGTCAGCGAGCAGCTGTGGGACCGCTGGGACGTCGACGTCGTCCGCGAGTCGGCGGCCGAGTACGCTGCCTTCTCGGCGCGCGAGGCGCCGGGGGCGTACCGACGTAACGGCTTCGCCCGCTGGACGGCCGATGCCCGGGTCGGCGCCGCCCTGCGCGAACGGACGGCCCAGCTCCGTACGTGGGGCGTGGACGTTGCGCTCGTGGAGCCGCCGTCGCTCGGAGAGCACCTCCCCGGCCTACGCACGGACGACCTCCTCGCGGCGTCGTTCGCCCCGGGGGACGCGGTCGTCGCTCCGAGCCTTCTCGCCGAGACGTACGTCCGCCTCGCCCGGAACCTCGGCGTCGACTGGCGCCTCGGCCATCGGGCGTCGCGTCTCCGCCTGGAGCGCGACGGCTGGGTCGTCGCCGCCGGCGCCGACGAGCTCCGCGCTCCGCGCCTGATCGTAGCGGCCGGGGCGTGGTCGAAGCGGCTGCTCGCCGACGCGGGGTTTCCGCTCCCCGTCGCCCCGTACCGCACGCAGGCCGCCCTCCTCGCGCCGTCGAACGTCCCGGAACGGGAACCGGCGTCCGGCCACGACCTCGACCTGGACGTCTACGCCCGACCCGAGGAGAACGGACGCATCCTCGCCGGCGACGGGACCGAGCGGGTGGAAGCCGACCCCGAGACGTTCGCGCCGAGCGGGGACGCCACGTTCGTCGCCCACCTCGCCGACAGCTTCGAGCGGCGCTTCCGGGGGTGGCGGGAGGCCCGCGTCGTCCGCGCGTGGGCGGGCGTCTGCACGGCGACGCCGGATCGACGGCCGCTGATCGGCGAGGTCCCGGACGCTCCCGGCCTGTACGTCCTCACCGGCTTCAACGGATTCGGCGTGATGCGCGCGGGGGGCGCGGCGGCGCGTCTGGCCGACCTGATCACACGGTCCGGGCCGAACGTCCGAGAGCGGCTGGCGACGGTGGCGCCCGGTCGATTCGGTGCGGGGGCCTCGCCGTTCTCCCCGAAGCCGGGATTCACGCTCGACGCCGGGGTCGATCCGGCCTACTGACCCGGGCCGGAACGGTCGCCCCGCAGTCGGGCGAGCTTCTCCAGGAACTCCACGCCTTCGCCGGTCGACATCGGCTTACCGTCGTCGCGCGTCAACGGCAGCCCGGCGTCCCGGCACGCCGCCTCGGGCGTCGAGCCCGCGAGCAGCGCGCGCAGCGCCTGCTGTTCCCGACGGCCGAAGCTGACCCCCTCGAACACGAACTCGTCGAACGCCTCGAAGGCGATCGGGCAGACCACGCGGCCGACGCGGGCGAGTTCGGCCGCGTAGAGCCGGATCTCCTCCTGGGCGTGCGGGTCCAGGCGCAACGACAGGAAGTGGAACAAGTTGTACAGGTTCGTCTTCCAGTACCACTGGGTGTAGTAGGCGACCGGCAGCAGGAGCCGGGCCGTCTCGCGGGCGGTCCCGGCGTCCAGCGCCCGGGTGTACGCCGCGTACGACGATTTCGCGACCGCCTCGAGGTCGGAGCGGAACCGCTCGACGTCCGCGTCGGGGAGCGGGTCGCCGCGGCCCTGGCGGTTCCTCGTCGACTGGTGGCGGATCTCCTCCGGGGGCGGCAGCTCGAACTCGTCGGGCGCGACCGAGTAGCGGTACGACTGCTCGTTGAGCGACGCGGTGCGGTGCCGGACCCACTGCCGCGCGACGAAGATCGGGAGCCGGACGAGGAACTTGAACTCGACCATCTCGAACGGCGTCGTATGCCGATGCCGCAGGAGGTAGCGGATCAGACCCCGGTCGTCGCGGACGGACTTCGTCCCGGCGCCGTAGGAGACGCGCGCTGCCTGCACGATCGCGGCGTCGTTCCCCATGTAATCGACCAGCGCGACGAACCCGTGCCGGAGGACGGGCGCCCGAACGCCGATCAGCCGGTCGGCTTCGGGGACCGACGGGCGCTGCATCGGTGCGGCGTCGTCGGCCACGACCGTGCGAGCGGTCCCCGCGATTAAAGGGTCGCGCCGGCCACCACCGCCGCGCGGCAAACCCTATTGCCCCCACGCCCGCTCGAACGGCGGCGGAGGACCGATGGCCCGGGTGCTGGTGGCGGTGTCGTGGCCGTACGCCAACGGGGCCCAGCATCTCGGCCACCTGGCGAGCACGTACGTCCCGGCGGACCTGTTCGCCCGCTACCACCGGCTGCGCGGGGACGAGGTGCTGATGGTCTCCGGTTCCGACATGCACGGGACGCCGATCCTCGTCGCCGCCGAGAAGGCGGGCACCTCGCCGGCGGAGCTCGCCGACCGGTTCCACACGGCGAATCGGGAGGCGCTCCGGCGCCTCGGGATCTCCTTCGACGTCTTCACGACGACGCACACGGTGCTCCACGAGCGCACGGTCGCCCAGGTCTTCCTGACGCTGCTGGAGAAAGGGTTCCTGCAGCGCCGGACGGAGGAGGCGGCGTACTGCCCGAAGCACCAGCGGTTCCTCCCGGACCGCTACCTGACCGGGACGTGCCCGCACTGCGGGTTCGAGAAGGCGCGGGGGGACGAGTGCGACCGGTGCGGCCGGCCGCTCGAGCCGCGGCAGCTCGGCGCGCCGACGTGCGCCCTGGACGGAACGCCGGCGGAGTTCCGCCCGACCGAGCACTTCTATCTCGAGCTGGACCGGCTCGCCCCCCAGCTCCAGGCGTACATCCGGGCGCAGGGCCACTGGAGGCCGTCGACCCGCCACGTCGCCGAACAGTTCCTCGCCGAGGGACTGCATCCGACGGCGATCACCCGCGACCTCGACTGGGGGGTGCCGATCCCCCTGGACGGCTACGGCTCGAAACGGATCTACGTCTGGTTCGAGGCGCTCATCGGCTACCTCTCCGCGTCGCAGGAGTGGGCGGTGCGTTCCGGCAAGCCGGACGTCTGGCACCGCTACTGGGACGAACGCGAGCCGGTGCGCGCGTACTACTTCGTGGGGAAGGACAACAAGTTCCACCACACGATCGTCTGGCCCGCGATCCTGCTCGGGGTCGGCGGTCTCCAGCTCCCGTTCGACGTCCCTGCGAACGAGTGGCTGGTCATCGAAGGGGAGAAGGTCTCGAAGTCGCGGACGCAAGGGACCGACCCGTTCCTCCCGTCCCTCCTCGCGAAGTACCCTCCGGACGCGATCCGGTTCTACACGGCCCTCCTCGCTCCGCAGAACCACGATACCGAGCTGAGCTGGACGGAGTTCGACCAGGTCCGCCAGGAGGTCCTCGCGAACCAGTACGGCAATCTCGTGCAGCGGACGCTGGTCCTCGCCCGGGACCGGTTCGGCGGCCGCGTGCCGGAACCTCCGGACGGCTGGACCCCCGAAAGCTCGTCGGTCCACGCCCGGCTCGCGGCGGCGCACCGCGCGATCTCGGAGGAGTACGAGCAGGTGCATCTCAAGGAGGCGCTCGACCGGACGCTGGAGGAGGTCCGCGAGGCGAACCGACGCTTCCACGACGCCCGGCCGTGGCAGCTGGAGGGGGCCGACCTCGCCCGGGTCATCTACGAGGCGGTCTGGACCGTACGCGCTCTTGCGACGTGGCTCGCGCCCGTGCTGCCGTTCTCGAGCGAAGCCGTCTACCGGATGCTCGGCTACCCCGAACCTCCCGGTCCGCGGGATTGGGACCGGGCGCTCGAGCCGGTCTCGCCCCAGCAGTCGCTCGGAGA
Source organism: Thermoplasmata archaeon (assembly GCA_030043505.1). The sequence continues at coordinate 1,998 of JASHXN010000031.1, read as the reverse complement.
GATCCGGCCGCTGTTCCCACGGGAGGATGCCCGGAGCCCGCCGCCGGACGCCGGGAGCTCCCCGCCCGCGCCCACCGGTCCGGTCCCGCTCGCCCTCCAGGTCGGGACGATCACGGCGGCTCGCCCGCACCCCAACGCCGACCGCTTGGTCGCGCTCGACGTCGACGTCGGCGGAACGAAGCCGCGCAGCCTCGTCGCCGGGCTGCGCACGTCGTACCCGGTCGAAGCCCTGGTCGGCCGCCGGGTGCTGATCGTCGCCAACCTGGCGGCCCGGTCGCTCCGAGGGATCACTTCCGAAGGGATGGTCCTCGCCGCGGAGTCCGGCGACCGGGCCGTCCTCCTGGCTCCGCCGCCGGACGTCGCCGCGGGGACGTACGTCGACGGACCGGGCGCGGACGCCCGGACCATCGCCTACGACGAGTTCGCCACCGCGACGCTGCAGGTAGGTCGTGTCGCCGGACCTCCGGAGGGCGGTTCCACCCCGGTCGATGTCGGCTCCGGCACCGTTCGCGTCGACGGAAGCTGGCCGGAGGGGACGATCGGGGTCGTGCGCCGGGGGGCCCCGGACGCTCCGACCGGGGAGTTCCTCGCGTTCGGACCGGGGAGGACGGCGAGCCCGTCCGAGCCGGTGCCCCTCGGGGCTCGCGTCAAATGACGGGCGGCCTCCGGCTCGACCTGCACGTGCACTCGCGCCACTCCTCCGACGGGCGGACGTCCGTCGAGGAACTCGTTCGGCGGTGCCTTGAGCTCCGGCTGGGCGGATTCGCCCTCACCGATCACAACAGCACCGCGGGGCACGAGGAGCTCCGGCGCCTCGGCGCCGCGCACCCGGAGCTGTGCCTGGTCCCCGGGGTCGAGGTCTCGACCCACGACGGACACCTGCTCGCGCTGGGCGTTCTGGAGGCGCCCCCGATCGACCGCCCGGCGGCGGAGACGGCGGCGTGGATCGCCGACCGGGGCGGCGTCGCCGTCCCCGCGCATCCGTACCGCCGCGTGCACGGCATGGGTCCGAACGGTTCGGTCCGCTGCTCTCCCGCGGCGATCGAAACGGCGAACGGGCACAACCCGCCGGGGGCCAACGCCCGCGCGCGCGCGCTGGCGAGCTCCCACGGGTGGGGGGCCACGGGGGGGAGCGACGCCCACCGCAGCGAGGAGCTGGGGCAGGCGTGGACCGAGTTCCCGGTCGAGGTTGCGTCTCTCACCGACGTCTTGGGGGCGCTCCGGCGAGGTACGATCGTCGCGGGCGGCGGGTCGCTGCCCACCGTCGCACGGTGGATGGTCGCCGTGCGGTCGCTCGGGCTCCGGATGGGACGGGGCCTGCGCTCCGTCTGAGGCGGCCCCGTCCGTTTGGCGGTGTTCAGAGACCGAGTCCGGTGGCCCCGCCGGACGCCGCCGAGAAGACGCTCTTCAACGACGCCGTGACCGAGGTCGGCCCGCCGAGCCCGGGGATCAGGGCCACCACACCGGAGACGCCGGGGACCCCGGCCGCGGCGGCGACCACGAGGCCGCCGAGCGCGATCGCGACGCCGGCCGCGACCTGAGCCGCGACGGTTCCCAGCGTGGCCAGGGTTGTCGCGGCCGATGCGGAGGCCGCCGCCGAGGCACCAGCGTTCGCCGCGAGGCCCGCCGTCGGACCGGCCGTCGACCCCGACGCGCTCGCGGACGCCGTCGCTCCGACGCTACCGCTCGCTGAGCTCGCCGAAGACGTTCCGGCGGCCGGGCTGGTCGCTCCGGCCCCCACGGTGGCGGAGTTCGCTGCCCCCGCCGAGATGTTCGTCGCTACGGTCGCACCTTCTGACGCTGCCATCGCCGTCATCGAACGTTTCTGCTCCGGAACCGTAGATACAACCCCGTCTCGCCGGCCGGTCCGGACGTTGGACAAATCGGGCCCTGCCCGGGGGCACGGCGAGCCGTCGGGCGCGGCCAAGCGAGGCCTTTAACCCCAGGCGGGCTCGCCGCGCGCGCGCCGAGGTGGCAGAATGGTTAATGCGACGGACT
>JASHXN010000030.1 GCA_030043505.1 Thermoplasmata archaeon | reverse complement strand
CCGTTTCCTGGGGGTTCGATTCCCTCCCTCGGCTTGGAACCCAGAACCGGGACTAGGGATACCGGCTCGATCGTCCCGGCGGAACCGCCCCCGGTCCGACCAAAGGTCCATAGACCACCAGCGTGAGGGACCCGGCGTGAGCGGGCAGTTCTGCCCCAAGTGCGGCCAACCGATCTATCCGGGCGGGAGCTTCTGCGGTTTCTGCGCGACGCCCATTCCCGCCGCGGACACGCCCCCCGCGCCCGGGACCGCTCCGGAGAGTGCCCCGCAGGCGGCACCCCCGGGCGTGGGGTCGATCGGCCGTCTCCTAGACCTGGGCTCCGTTGCCAACTTCGTGCTCCGACAGGAAGGTAGCGGGCCCGCGCCCCGGTTCGCGTACACCACCCCCGATCACGGACCCCTTCTCTGGTTGCAACCGGCGGCCTCCCACCCCCGATTTGGGGTTCGCCTCGGCCACGGGTTGAAGTTCGAGAGCGGGGCCGGCCTGGGCGTCGCGGCCCAGGGGCGGCCCTGGCTGCTGATCGGGCCGGCGGAGACCCCGGTCGGGAACCTCGTCTTCCAGCATGCCGGTGCCCGGGGCCAAGCGACGCTCTACGACGTCTCCGAAGGCGAGGTGCTGAGCGCCCGCACCGAGCCCCAGGGGTGGGGAGGATTCCGCCTGACCTCGACGCTGGCGGACGGCACGCCGTACTTGCAGAGCGCGGGAAAGATCCGGACCGGTGAGCAGGAGTACCGGGACGGCTCCGGAGCCCTGGTCGCGCGGGTCCACTTCCCCACGATCTCCGCGCACGACCGTCTCTTCCTGGACCTGGTCGGCGCGGCGGACGCCGTCGGCCCGCTGATCCTCGCGTTCTTCGTGCATCAGCTGGAACCGTAGCGCGCCGTTCGACACGCTCCTCGGCGGCCCCGCTCGCCGGTGTCCCTTTATCGCGCGACCGCCGATGGCCTCCTCGTGACGCCGAGCGTGCCGTCTCCTCCGGACGGTCGGTTCGGGGCGACCGAGTTCGTTCTCCTCGCCTCGGCGAGCCTCGTCTGGGGCGTCGCCTACGTCCTGATCCGGCAGGGGATCGAAGCCGGGGCGACTCCGTTGGCGTACGCCGGCGTGCGCTACGCCCTCTCGGCGGCCGGCTTCGCCGTCCTCGCGGCGGTCGGCCGGCGTCCGCTCCCGGGACGACGTCAACTGGCGGTCTCCGCCCTCCTCGGGGGGACGCTGATCGTCGGCCTGTACGGCGGCTTCCTGTACTGGGGCGAGCAGTTCACGACCGGGGGGTACGCCGCCCTGCTCGCGTCGACCCTTCCGCTGCTCACGGTGGCGTTCGGCCTCGTCTTCCTCGCCTCCGATCGGCTCGGGGCTCGCGGGCTCGCCGGGATGGCCGTCGGATTCGTCGGGGCGGCCCTCCTCGTCGTCCCCGAACTGACGAGCGGAGCGTTCGGGAGCTGGCAAGGGCCGGCGTTCGTCGTCGCCGCGATGGCCTGCGCTTCCAGCGGGACGGTGCTGCTCCGGCGGTACGGCGGTGGCCCGCAGAGCCTCTGGCAGCTGGCGGCGCAGTTCGGAGCGGCGGCCGGCGTCCTCGGGATCGGGACGGCGGTCGTCCCGGGCCGCGAGGCGCTCCCCTGGACGGTCCCCGTGATCGAGGATCTGGTCGTCCTCGTCGTCTTCTCCTCGATCCTCGGCTACTTCGCGTACTTCGCCCTGCACCACCGCGTCGGCCCGATCCGTGCGAACGTCGTCGCCTATCTCGTACCGCTGGTCGGGGTCGCGATCGGCTCGGGGCTGTACGGAGAGCCGCTGACCGGCTGGGAGGTCGGGGGGGTCGCGGTCGTCTTCGTCGGGGTGAGCCTGGTCCTCTGGGAGACGTCGCGGGCGGCCCCGCGCCCGGCGGGCGAGGGCCCTAGGGACCCGAGCTAGGTCGCCCGACGAGCTCGAGCAGCTCGCGCAGGTCGTCGATCGTGGCATCCGCCTGGCCGGCGAACTTCTCGAGCTGCTCGGGGCTTCGGAGACCGTTCGTCCCGACGAACTGACGCTGGAAGATCACCCGTCCGAAGCCGGCCGCCCGGGCCCCCGGGAGTTCGTCGCTGTGCCCGTCGCCGACGAACACCGCGTCCGCCAGCGGCGTCCCGCCCCAACGGGGCACCAGCGCGTCGTAGGCGGCGCGCGCCGGTTTCGCGGCGCCGAGGCTCCAGGAGAAGATCGCGGCGTCGACCTTGGGGGCGAGCGGGGAGCGGGGCCACGACCGGACCTCGCGCTCGTCGCAGTTCGAAAGGACCCCGAGCGTCCATCCGCGGCGTCGAAGCTCGTCCAACGTCGCGAGGACCGCCGGCCGGGGGGCGGCGAGCGCTCGGTCGGCGTACCGTCCGAGACAGTCGTCCACTTCGGCCCACACGGCGGCCGGGGCGGCCACCCCGACGCGCCGGCAGTAGGCGCGGACCCGCTCGAGCACCGTCGGCCGCGCCTCCACCGCCCGGTGGGGCAGGTCCGCGGTCCAGTACGCCTCGAACTCCGGGCGCGGAAGGCCCAGCAATTCGGCGACCTTCCCCGCGCGCGTGAACTCGCGCGGCCGAAACTCCTCCGGGTCGACCAGCGTGTGGAACAGGTCGAAGGCGACGGCCCGCCGGGGCACGATCACGCTACCGGCGGCGGCCCCATAACCCGACCGGCGCCGGCGGACCCTCCGGCACGCGGCCGCGGCGAAGGTCAGCGGAGAACCGGAGCCACGGTCGGCACCGAGTACCCTGCGTGGCGGAGGATGTCGTCCTGGGCCCGCGCGATCGACCCGGGGTCGAGCGTGCCGACGTCCACGAAGCGCAGTTCGGTCCACGCCGAGTGCGGCCGCAGTTCGGCCTCCGAGGCCGTGGTGCGATAGATGAACTCCAGGTCCCAGTGCTCGCGCCGATCCGGGTGCCGCGCCGGAGGGTACACCTCGGAGGTGACCTTCGGGCCGTCCAACGACCTCGGTCGGAGCCCGGTCAACTCGTCGACGATGCGGCGAGCGGCGTCGTCGGGGGCCTCGAGATGCTGCAGGTGCGACGACGGGAGCATCCAGTGCCCGCCCCACGCCGTGAGCCGTCCGGGGTCGAGGGCGCCGAGGTGGTCCCACGCCGCCGCGGGGTTCAGCTTCCCGAGCAGCACGCGCGCCGGGTGCTCGCGGGACGCCACGACGACGAAGGCGCACAGGCAGAGCCCGTCCTTCGGCACCGGCGAGGTGCCGGCGGCGCCCGCCCCGGGCGCGTCGGAGAATCGACAGTAGCGTCGGGTCGTGGCCACGGCGTCGCGAGTCGCTCGCCCGAGATAGCCGTGCCGGGGCTCGGCACGACCGCGCCGGCCGACGCGCGGCGTGGTCACCGGTCGTTCGCTTCCCTTAAGGGCCGCCCGCGGGTCGGACGCTCTCGTGAGCGGAGCGGCGCTGCCGGCGGCCGAAGCGGACGTCGTGGTCGACGCGCGGGACCTTCGCCATTCGTACGACGGCAAGCGGCAGGCCCTCGACGGGATCAGCTTCACGGTGCGGCGCGGGGAGGTCTTCGGCCTCCTCGGTCGGAACGGGGCCGGGAAGTCGACGTTGATCAAGGCGATGACGACGCTCATCCAGCCGACGTCGGGGACGCTGAGGATCCTCGGGCTCGACCCCGCGCGCGACGGGCGTCGGATCCGGGAACGGATCGGGGTCGTGCAGCAGGCCGAGTCGTTCGACTTCACGACCGTGCAGGGGAACCTCGACGTCTACGGGATGCTCTGGGGGGTCCCTCCGGAGGAGCGCGCGCGACGGCGCGAGGAGCTGTTGACCCGCTTCGACCTCGCGGGCGCCCGCAAGCAGCGCGCGTGGGACCTCTCCGGCGGGCAGAAGCGACGCGTCCAGGTCGCCCGGGAGTTCATGCACGACATGGACGTCCTCTTCCTGGACGAACCCACGGTCGGCCTGGACGTGATCATGCGGCGCGAGTTGCTCGACTCCGTCCGCGCCGCGGCGCGCCGAGGCCTCACGGTCGTCTTCACCACGCACAACCTCGAGGAGGCCGACTACCTGTGCGACCGGATCGCTGTGATCGACCACGGCCGTCTCCTCATGCTGGACACGCTGGAGAACCTGAAGCGCCTGTACGGCGGAAAGAAGACGATCGACCTCTCGGTCGGGGACGGCGACGCCGAGCGATTCTTCGGGGGGCTCACGAAGGCCCTGGGCTCGACCTCGACGCTGACGGTCACCGGCCGTTCGGCGGTGATCCTGACGGACGACCCGAAGGGGGCGCTGACCCGGATCGTCGAAGCGTCGTCCGCCTCCGGGGTCCCGCTGGAGTGGCTGAACGTGCGCAAGAACACGCTGGAGGACGTCTTCCTCCAGTCGGTCGGTCACAACGGAGGACCGGATGCCCCTACCTAACCTCGTCCGCCTGATCTACCGGAACATCCTCGTCAACACCGATCCGGGCTCGCTCGTCATCCTCGTCGGCCTGCCGTCGATGTACCTGATCTTCTTCGGCCTCGGCTTCGGGGCGACGCTCGGGGGCGGTTCGGCGTATCTCCGCTTCCTCACGCCCGGTATCATGGCGTTCCAGGCGGTGATGGCGGGGACCGTCGGCGGCAGCATCCTCTGGGCCGACCGCCGCTACGGCATGCTCGCGCAGCTCCTCAGCGGCCCGTTCACCCGGCTCGAGTACCTGCTCGGGATCATGCTGACGTCGATCCTCTTCGGGCTCGGCGGGGCCGCCGTGATCCTGGGCCTCGCCACGGCGATGCTCCACGCCGTCCCGAGCCAGCCGCTCGTGCTCGGCGAGATGTTCGGCTCGATCGTCGTCGGGTCGATCTTCTTCGGCTCGCTGATGCTGCTGCTCGCGGCGCTCGTCAAGTCGAACAACGCCTACAACAGCATCCAGATCCTGCTGATCTTCGTCGTCAACTTCGCGAGCACGGTCTTCTACGGCGCCAGCGCCGCGCTCCCGGTCGTCCTCCGCGTGCTCTTCGAGCTCAACCCGCTCACGTACGTCGCCGACGCCGTCCGCGGCGCCTACGCCGGGACCGGTACGTGGACGGACGTCTACCAGATGGCGCTGCTGATCGCCGAGATGGCCGTCATGCTCGTGCTCGCGGTCCGGGCCTATCTCCGGACGGACATCTCGTTCGAGTGACAGCGAGCGGCCGGTCCTACCGGACGGCCTGCAGCGCGTGGTCCCACGCGTTGAGCACGAGGCCCGCCCGTACCCAGAGGGGCACCAACGCCTCCAACCAGCGGGCCCCGTCGATCCCTCCGATATCGAGGACCCCGGCCCACCCGAGCTCCCGGACGAGCGCCTCGGCCTCCCGCTTGGCGGCGGGGTCGTTGCCGCAGATCCACATTCGGACCGGGCCGCTCGTGAATTTCGGATCGACCATGCGTCCGCTCCCCACGGTGTTGAAGCACTTGACGACGTGCGCCTGGGGCAGTTTCCGTTGCACCCGCTCCCCGAGCGAGTCGGTGACCCCGACGAGCAAGCCCGGCGGCATTCCGTGCGAGAGGTCCAACGGATTCGTGGCATCCAGGACGAGCTTGCCGGCGAACGCCGGTGCGCCCACCGACTCCACCACCGCTTCGGTGGCGGCTCCGTGGGTCGCGAGGATCACCACGGCCCCGTAGCCGGCGGCTTCGGTCGGGGTTCCGGTCGAGGCGCCGGCGCCCACCTCGTTGCGCCAGGCCTCCAGCTTCGCCGGCGTTCGGCTCCCGAGCATCACGTGGTAGCCGTGCGCGACCAAGCCTCGGCCGAGCGCTTTCGCGACGTCCCCGCTCCCGACAATCCCGATCCGCCGTTCCGCCGTCATCTCCGACTCCCTCCGTTCGAGCCGCCCGCCCATATTACCCCCGCTCCGGCGCGATCGCCATGAATTTCAGCTATACCTAAAAATTAGGGTATGCCATATATATCGCCCGGCGCTCGTCCGTCCGTGGAGACCCTCCAACGGCTCACGCGGCGGCAGGTCGATGCGTTGCGGTTCGTGGCGCGCCGGGACCTCGGGGGTCCGGGGGTCTCCTTGAACGCGGTCGCCCAAGGGCTCGGCGTGACCGCCCCCTCCGCGCTCGCGTTGCTCGGACCGCTCGAGACGAACGGGCTCGTCGTCCGGTTTCGCGGGAAGAGCCGGCTCACGCCGCGAGGTCGGAACTGTCTCGACGAGTACCTGCGGCACCACCGGGTCGCGGAGAGCCTCTTCGCGCGGGCCGGCCTGCCCCGCGATGCGACTCACGCCGCGGCCCTCGAGATCGACCTGGCGCTGAGCCACCGAACGGTCCAGGAGATCTGCGAGTCCGAAGGTCATCCGTCCGTCTGCCCGCACGGCCGCCCGATCGCTCCTTGCTCTCCGACCGGCGGAGGCCACCGCCGATGAGGGCCGCAGCCTTCCCCGCCCTCTCGGAGCCGAGGGGCCGTCCCGGCCGAGTTTCCTTCTCCCGGCCCTCTCGCGCGTCTTCGCGCGCCCGGCAACGAGCATGAAGGCGGCGGGCAAGGTCGTCGTGAGCGTGGCCGCCGCGTGCGTGATCGCGGGGATCGGCGTTTGGGGGGGCGTCTACCACTTCGCCCTCGGCACCAGCAACCCGTGCGCCGGGATCTCGACGCCGAGCTCCCCACCGTCGAGCCCCGACGCGAGCCCGGCGGCGGAGCTGCCGGCGCCTGGGGCCCTTTCCTCCGGGGCCGCCGAGCTCGCCCCGCCCGCGGCCGGAGCCCCCCGCACCCCGGCGTCGTCGGACGTGATCAACGTCGTCGCCGGCGAGAACTTCTGGGGGAACCTCGTGGCGCAGATCGGGGGGACGCACGTCAACGTCACCAGCGTGATCAGCGACCCGAACACCGACCCGCACGAGTACCAGCAGAACGATACCGTGCAGAAGGCGATCGCGAACGCGAAGTACGTGATCCTCAACAACGTCGGCTACGACTCCTGGGGGACCCTCGACGTCCAGGCCGACCAGGTCCCCGGCCAGGTCGTGCTGAACATCGGCGACAGCCTCGGCGTGAAGGTCACGGGCGGGATCGTCACCGGCAACCCGCACCTCTGGTACAACCCGACGTACGTGAACGAGACCGTCGCGTGGATGTACGACAACCTCTCGGCGATCGCCCCGTCGCTCCAGCCGTACTTCGAATCGAACTACGACAACCTCACCGCTTCGCTCGAAAGTCTGTACACGGAGATCGGGATCATCCGGCACGACTTCGCCGGCACGGTCGTCGCCTCGACCGAGAGCATCTTCGTGTACCTGGCGAACGCCACGGGCCTGAACCTGGTCTCGCCCCCGGCGTTCATGGAGGCGGTCGCCGAGGGGAACGACCCCCCCGACCGGTCGATCGTGCAGTTCCAGTGCCAGCTGGAGAGCGGGCACGTCCGCGTGCTGGTGTTCAACGCCCAGACGGTGACGCCGATCACGACGGAGATGAAGTCGATCGCCGCGGCGAACAACGTCACGGTGATCAGCGTCACCGAGACGATGCAGGGCCCCGACCCGAAGACGACGACGTTCCAGACCTGGATGGGCGGGGAGTACCAGGCGCTCTGGGTCGCGCTGAACGCGCAGACCCTGGGCAACGGCTAAGGGCGGCCGGGCCCGCGCGCAGAGGGGAACCGCGATCGTGCCGGCGCAGGAGGTCGCTCGGGCGGAGCACCTGAGCGTCCAGTACCGGGGACAACCGGTCTGGCGGGACGCGACGTTCAACGTCCAGCGGGGAGAGTTCGTCGCCGTCATCGGGCCGAACGGGGCCGGCAAGACGACGCTGTTCCGCCTGCTGCTCGGGTTGATCCGGCCGGCCGGCGGCTCGCTCCAGGTCTTCTCGGCGCCGCCGCGGCGCGGCAACCCCAGCATCGGCTACGTCCCGCAGACCCACCTGGTCGACCGGGACACGAACGTCGAGGCGGCGCAGCTCGTGCGGCTCGGGCTCGCTTGCTCTCGACCCTGGTTCCGTACCCTCCGGACGCCGCCGGTGCCGGCGGGCCAGCCCGCGGGGGGAGGCCCGCCGCCGCGCCGGTACCGGTTCGTCCCCAACTTCTACCGGGGGATGTACCGCTCCGAGGAAGTGCAAACCCAGGAGGCGCTGCGGGCCGTCGGGGCGCTCGAGCTTTCGAAGAAGGCGCTCGGGGCGATGTCCGGCGGCGAACTCCAACGGATCTTCCTGGCCGAAGCGCTCGCGGCGCGGCCCGAGCTGTTGCTGATGGACGAACCTCTCGCGAACCTGGACATCCGCCGGGCGACCGAGCTGGTGGAGCTGGTCCACAGCCTCGTGAAGACGCGGAACGTCGCCACGCTCCTCGTGGCGCACGACATCAACCCGCTCGTCCGCTGCCTGGACAAGGTGATCTACATCGCCAACGGCCGCGTCGCGACCGGTACCCCGGACGAGGTGCTGACGACCGAACGGCTCACCGAGCTGTACGGCGTCCCGGTCGAGGTCCTCCACGACTCCCGGGGCAACCTCGTCATCGTGGGCGGGGAAGACGCCCACATGGATCCGAACGCATGACCGGTTCCGTCGGGGGACTTCCGGGACGGTGGGCGTCGAGCTGGGGGCCGTTCCACCTTGTCTGGACCTGGTGGAGCTGGAACTTCCCGGCCGACCTGCACGAGGAGTTGCTCTACCCGTTCATGCGGCAGGGGTACGAGGCGGGGACGGTCATCGCGATCCTCGCCGGGATCGTCAGCTACTTGGTCGTCCTGCGCCGCTCGTCGTTCGCCGCGCACGCGCTCGGGCATGTCGGCTTCTCCGGCGCCGCCGCGGCGGTCGTGTTCGCGGTGAACCCGTTCTGGGGCCTGCTGCTCTTCACGGGCGCCTCGGGAGGAGGCATCGCGCTGCTCGGGAAGCGGGCGGCCCACCGGGACGTCGAGATCGGAACGGTCCTCGCGTTCATGCTCGGTCTCGGGTTGATGTTCCTCGCCTTCTACCACGGCTTCGCGTCGGAAGTGTACTCGATCCTGTTCGGCGACATCAACGCGATCAGTCCGGCGCAGGTCTGGCTGACGCTGTACTCGGCGATCGCGGTCTTGGTGGTGTTGGGCCTCGTCTACCGTCAGCTCCTTTTCGCGTCGCTCGACGAGGAGGTCGCCGAGGCGAAGGGGATGCACACGATGCTGCTCGGCCTGATCTTCATGCTCTCGCTCGCGGTGTTCATCGCCATCGCCGTGACCGTCATCGGCGTGCTGCTGATCTTCGCGCTGGCCGTGACCCCGGCTGGCGCGGCGGTGCGCCTCGTGCGCCGTCCCGGGCACGCGATCGTCGTTTCCATTGCGATCGCCCTGTTCGCCATGTGGGCCGGCAGCTTCATCGCCTTCTGGGAGATCGAACCGACGAGCTTCTTCATCGTCACGATCGCGTTCCTGATCTACGTGGTGGCGCGGATCGTCCCGGTGAACTCCGGAGCGATCTCGCCGCGCTCCTCCGCCCCGGTAGCTCCCGTGCGCGCCGTGCCGATGCACCCGGCCGGGGCTCCGCCGCTGGCCCTTCCGATCGAGCCGGCCTCCGCGCCGGCCTCGGAGACGCGGACGGCCTAGGTCCCTCGCGGCGCTGGGCGCGCTCCCGTTCCGACGCGCGGAGCGGGGCGAGGGCGGCCCCCGTCGCGCCTGCCAAATACTCGCGTCGATGAGCGGCGTCGTCATGGCGGTCCTTCGCCGGGCGCCGAGCGGCCGTACGTCGTCCGCCAGCGTCCGCCGGCCGGCTCGACCGGTCATCGGGAGGAAGCTCGGCCCATGATCCCCGAGCCCCACGGAGGCCGGCTGGTCGGCCGGATCGCCTCCGACGCCGAGCGCGCCCGGCGGGACGCGGAGCTCGCTGCGCTCCCGAAGGTCGAGCCGTTCATCGATCAGCTGTACGATGCGGAGAAGCTGGCGCTCGGAGCCTACAGCCCTCTGGACGGCTTCCAGGGCCCGGACGGCATCGACGCCGTCCTCCGGCGGGGCCGTCTCCCCGGGGACCTTCCCTGGCCGATCCCGATCTACTTCCCGGTGCCGGCCGGCTCGAGTGCGGAGGCGCTGCGGTCGGGCGACGAGGTCGCGCTCATGGATTCGAAGGGCCGCGCGGTCGCGATGCTCCGGATCGAGGAGAGCTTCACGCTCGACCGGACCGCGATCGCCCGCGGGGCGTACGGGACGGACGATGCGAGCCACCCGAACGTGGCGGACGTCCTGCGCCACGGGGACCGGGCGTGGAGCGGACCTGTGACGCTCCTCCGCCGCCTCGACACCGTCCAGGGACGGGCCGAGCCCGGTCCCGCCGAGCTGCGCGCGGAGTTCGGCCGGCTCGGATGGCGCACGGTCGCCGCCTACCAATGCCGCAACCCCCCGCACACCGCGCACGAGTACCTGCAACGTCTGACCCTGGAGCGCGAGGAGGTCGACGGGCTGCTCGTGCACCCGGTCGTGGGCCGCCTGAAGAAGGGGGACTACCGCCCCGAGGTGATCCTCGACGCGTACGACGCCCTGGTCCGCGCCTACTATCCTGCGAACCGCGTGATCGTTCGGCCGCTGGGGATCACGATGCGGTACGCCGGGCCGAAGGCGGCACTGTTCCTGGCGATCGTCCGGAAGAACTACGGCTGCGCCGAGTACATCGTGGGCCGCGACCAGGCCGGGGTCGGGAAATTCTACGACCCGTACGCCTGCCACCGGATCTTCGACACCTTCGACGTCGGGGTCACGCCGCTCCGGTACGGGGAGTCGTTCTTCTGCCGCCGCTGCGGCTGGATGGCGAGCGAGAAGGTCTGCCCGCACGGCGTCGCCGAGCGGGTCGCCACGAGCCAGACCCGGGTCCGCGAAGCCCTCGTCCGCGGGGAGGACCTCCCGACCGAGATCCTACGGCCCGAGGTCGCGGCGGTGCTCCGCGGCGCCGACGCCCTCTTGAGCTCGTGAAGGTCGGGGGCGAAACGTGCCGCGCGGTCCCGACGGGTTCTGCTTGTGGCTGACCGGGCTTCCGAGCGCCGGCAAGACGACGATCGGCAAGATCCTGGTGGAGCGGCTCTCCGGGCGCGGCCGGTTCGCCGAGCTCCTCGACGGCGACGAGATCCGACGCGGGCTGAGCGCCGACCTCGGCTTCGATCGGGCCTCCCGGGAGGCGCACGCCGGGCGTGTCGCCTTCGTCGCGAAGCTTCTGGCGCGCAACGGGGCGATCCCGATCGTCGCGCTGATCTCACCTTACCGGTCGTCGCGGGCGAAGGCGCGCGCGGAGATCGGGCGGTTCGTCGAGATCTACGTCGACACGCCGCTCGCGGTCTGCGAGCAACGCGACGTCAAGGGATTGTACAAGAAGGCCCGCGCCGGCGAGATCCACGAGATGACGGGGGTCGACGATCCGTACGAGCCGCCGGAACACCCGGAGATCACGGTCGACGCCGTGCACCGGGCGCCGGAAGCGTCGGCCGCCTACATCCTCGCGGAGCTCGAGCGGCTCGCCCTGCTGCCCCGCGACGGGACCGGGCCGCGCTAGCGACTGGCCGGGAGGGCGGCTCCCGCGACCACGCTGCGGCTGCCCAGGTAGGTCAACAGCTTCTCGGCCGTCGCGTCGGCGTTCAGTGCGGCGGTGTCGATCACCAGCTCCGGCGCGAGCGGCTCCTCGAACGGATCGTCGATCCCGGTGACCTTCGAACTACCGGGCGTCGCCGTTCGGCGATAAACGCCCTTGACGTCCCGCGCGCGGCAGACCTCGACCGGGCAGCGCAGCCACACCTCGCTGAACCGATCGCCGACCGTCCCGCGGGCAGCCTGCCGGCTCGTTTCGTACGGGGTGATCATCGCGACCAGCACGACGACGCCGTGCCGCGCGAGCATCCGGGCCACGTAGCTGACCCGGCGCGCGTGCATCTCCCGGTCCTTGCGGGAAAACCCCAGCTCCGGCGAGAACAGCTTTCGTACCTCGTCGCCGTCGAGCAGTTCGACCGGACGGCCCCGCGCCGCGATCTGCTCCGCGGCGCGGCGCGCCAACGTCGTCTTTCCTGCGCAGGGGAGCCCCTCGATCCAAACGACCCACCCTTCGGCGGGGGGAGAACCGATCGCGGGCACTGGGGACGTATCGGCCCCGGGGGGAAAAGGACGTTGGAGGCATCGCCGCGAACGTAGGTCCCCGCGGCGTCGACGGACGGCAGGTCCTCGCCAGCCCCTGGACTCTAAATACGAAGGGAAAAATCGAAGACCCTGCCCCGCCGCGCCCGGCGGCCCTAGATCCGAGGCCTCGACAGCAAGGCGCGGGGTGCAGCGGCGGCCGCGGGCCCCCGGAATCGCGCGGTGCGCCGGAAGATAGTTCGCTACATTTGCGGTCCACTTCGCCAGGATTATACCCGAGACGTTCCCACGGGCGGGCTATGCAGTCCCCGACGGGCCCCTCGGACGCCGCGTCCTCGCGAGGGCCAACGCGTGCCCCCACCTCCGACCGGACCGCCCGCCGCCCCACCTCGGGGAGCCACCGATGAGCGCCGGGTACCCACCTCCCTCCGCTCCCGCGGCTCCCCCCCCCGTGGCGGTGCGCCGGCGGGGCGACCGGGGCTCGCTCTACGCGTCGATCGCGGCGGTCGTCATCGTCGTGATCCTCGTCGGGGTCGGCTACAGCACGAACTGGTACGGTCTGAAGGCGGCGTCGCACTCCTCGACACCGTGTCCGACCGGGGTGACGTTGCAGGGCGCCGGGGCGAACTTCCCCGCGGCGATCGTATCCCAGTGGACGACCAACTACGCCACCGCGGCGAGTAACTCGGTGAACTATCAGTCGGTCGGGGCCGGCGACGGCATCACCGACATCACCGACAAGTCGGTCGATTTCGCCGTGACCGACGAGGGATTGACCACGACGCAGTCGTCCGCGCTGACGACCGCGGTCGGAACGTTCCTGACCGTGCCCGCGACGGGCGGCGCGGTGACGATCATCTACACGCTGTCCGACTTCACCGGGACGCTCAAGCTCACCGGGGCCGAACTCGCCGCCATCTACCTGGGGACCATCACGACGTGGAACAACACGGTGCTCGTCGCGAACAACCCGGGACTCGCCAGCGTGAACGTGCCGATCACCGCCGTGCACCGCTCCGACTCCGCCGGCCAGACGTACGTCTTCACGAACTTCCTCTCGGACGACAACAAGACCTGGAACACGAGCGCGAACCTCGGGATCTCGCTCGACCCGACCTGGCCGACGTTCACCGGGGCCGAGGGCGCCAGCGGCAACTCGGCGATGCTCACCGACGTGAAGGCGAACGGCGCGATCGGCTACACCGACCTGTACGACGCGCAGGAGAAGGCGCTCACGTACGCGGCGATCCTCGACCCGGCCGGCACCTACGTCACCCCGACGGTCGCCGACACCGCCGCCGCGATCGACCACATCTACAACCGGACGGCGTCGACGCTCCCGCCGATCACCGGGGACTGGTCGACCGTGTCGTGGGTGAACGCCGCCGGGAGCGGCGAGTACCCGATCGCGACCCTGGTCTACATCCTCGTGCCGCAGGACCCGCAGAAGGGGCACACCGCCTCCGCGACGGACGCGACGGTCCTCCGCCAGTTCCTTTCGTACGTCCTGACCGACGGCCAGAAGTACAACACCACCCAATTCCCGTTCGTCAGCCCGCCCGCCGCGCTGCTCACCGAGGGCCTGACCGCGCTGGGGTCGATGACCTATAACGGCGCGACGTTCCAGTCGTGCACGTACTAGGGGCAACGTGGGGGGGGAAGCGGTCCGGCTCGACGGGCGCAGCGCCGACCGCGCTCGTCGGCTCCGCTTCCTCCAGCGCCTGGGGCTCGTCTTCGGGGTCGGGATCCGGCTCCTCGCCGCCGGGGTCGTCGTCCTCGCCCTGGCCTTGGCCGGATTCCTGCTGTACAGCGCTTGGCCCTCGATCACCCACTTCGGTCCCGGCTTCCTGACGTCGACGATCTGGGGCGACCAGCTCCAGGGGCCGTTCGGCGCCGCGCCGGCGATCGCCGGTACGCTGCTGACGAGCGCGCTGGCGCTCCTCTTCGCGGTGCCGGTCGGACTCGGAGTCGCGCTGTTCGCCTCCGAGCTCGCCCCGCGGTGGCTGCGGGCGCCGCTCGCCTACTTCATCGACCTCGGAGCGGCGGTCCCGAGCGTCGTCTACGGCTTCTGGGCCGTCGCCGTGCTGGTGCCGTTCCTCGCCGGGACGGTCGAGCCGGCGCTGCACCGCTCGACCCACGGCGCCTGGCCGTTCTCCGGGCCGACGACGGGGATGGACGTGCTCAGCGCGTCGATCGTGCTCGCGATCATGATCCTTCCGACGATCGCGGCGCTGTCGCGCGAGGCGCTCCGCGCGGTCCCCCAGGAGCTCCGCGAAGGAGCGCTGGGGGTCGGGGCGACCCGGTGGGAGGCGACCCGGATGGCGGTGCTGGGCCCCGCCGCCCCCGGGATCGCCGGCGCCGTCGTCCTCGGACTCGGGCGCGCGCTCGGCGAAACGATCGCGGTCGCGATGGTGATCGGCGGGATCTACCAGGTGCCGGGCTCCGTGTTCGCGCGCGGAGAGACGATCCCGAGCTGGCTCGTGTCGCAGTTTCTCAATCCCCTCCCGGGCCTCGACCTCGCCGCGCTCTACGAACTCGCCACCGTGCTGCTGGCCCTCTCGATCGTCCTCAACGTCGGGGCCCGCCTGCTGATCCGGTGGCTCGAGCGCCCCCGCCGCCACGGTTGGGGACGACGGCTCTTCCGACGGACCTCCGTCCCGACCCTCCCGCTCGCGGCCGCCGGGGCGACCTCCGTACCGGCGTGGTGGCCCCGGGTCGTCGCGCGCGGACCGATCCGACGCCGCTGGCGGCACGCGGTCCACGCGCTCGTGCTCGCGCTCGTCGTCGGCTCGGTGATCCTGGCCGCGTACCCGCTCGTCAGCCTGATCGCGACGACCGCGGCGAACGGCGGGGCCGCCGCCGTGCGGCCGTCGTTCTACACGTCGACGCCGCCGCCGGCGTGCGGGATCGGGGTGACGCACTGCCCGCTCGGCGGGGTCGGTCCGGAGATCGAGGGCACGCTCGTCATGGTAGGGCTCGCCGCGCTCCTGGCGATCCCCGTGGGGCTGCTCGTGGGAGTGTACATCACGGAGTACCGACGCAGCCGGCTCGCCCGGGCGACGGCCCTGGTCACCGACGTGATGGTCGGCGTGCCGACGATCCTCCTGGGGGTCTTCGTCTTCGCGGTGGTCCACACCTACGACCAGCCGATCCAGGCGAGCGCGATCGCCGGCGCGCTGGCGCTGGGCGTCCTCATGGTGCCGATCGTGACCCGGGCGACCGAGGTCGCCTTGCGGACCGTGCCCGTCTCGGTCCGGGAGGGGGCGCTCGCGCTCGGCTTCCCACGCCACCGGGTGACCCTACGGGTCGTGCTCGGCAGCTGCCGCCCGGCGCTCATCACGGGCAACCTGCTCGCCGTCATGCGCGCGGGAGGGGAGACGGCCGCCTTGCTGCTCACGGCGGGAACGAGCGGGCTCTGGCTCACGTCGCTGACGTCGCAGACCGGCGCGCTCTCGACGTTCATCTGGAGCGCCTTCACCGCGACGACCTCGCCGAACTACACGACCGACGCGTGGGGCGCCGCCCTGGTCCTCCTCCTTATCATGGCGGTCGTCACTCTTGCCGCTCGGCTCTCTCTCCGTGGCCCGGGGAGCGCCGGGTCGGTGTGATCGAGTGCCGGCGAGGCTCGAGGTCCGGGAGCTGAACGCCTGGTACGGCGCTCGGCAGGCGCTCTACGACATCTCGCTCGAGGTCGAGGACCGCGCGGCGACGGCGATCATCGGGCCGTCCGGGTGCGGAAAGTCGACGTTCCTGCGCTGCTTGAACCGCCTGCACGAGGAGACCCCCGGCGCGCGCACGGGTGGGGCGGTGCTGCTCGACGGGGAGGAGCTCGGCCGTCAGGACGTCGTGGCGGTCCGGTGCCGGGTCGGCATGGTCTTCCAGAAGCCGAATCCGTTCCCGAACCTGTCGGTCTTCGAGAACGTCGCCGCCGGCCTGCGCCTCCTCGGGGTCCGGCGGCGCGACGAGCTCGACCAGGCGGTCGCGCAGGCGCTGCTGCACGCCGGCCTGTGGGAAGAGGTCGAGCAGCATCTCGACGCCCCCGGCACGAGCCTGTCGGGGGGCCAGCAGCAGCGGCTGTGCATCGCGCGGGCGCTCGCGGTGCGACCGGAGGTCCTGCTCCTGGACGAACCGTGCTCGGCGCTCGACCCGATCGCGACCGCGAAGGTCGAAGCGCTCCTGGCGACGCTCAAGCGCGAGCTCACCGTCGTCGTCGTCACGCACAACCTCGCCCAGGCGCACCGCGTCGCCGACCGCACCGCGTTCTTCTACCTCGGCAAGCTGGTCGAGAGCGGCCCGACCGCGCAGATCTTCTCCGCGCCGGTCGAGAAGTTGACCGAGAACTACGTCAACGGCCGCTTCGGCTGAGCCCGCCCCGAACCTCTAAGCGCGAGCCGGCCTGCGGACCGGTGTGAAGGCGCTCGTCCTGATCGGGGGGTTCGGGACCCGCCTCCGGCCGGTGACGTACGCCGTCCCGAAGCAGCTGATCCCGCTCGCGGGGAAGCCGATGCTCTACCACGTGCTCGACCTCCTGCCGCCCGACGTGGAGGAGGTCGTGCTCGCGACCGGCTACAAGGCGGAGCTCGTCGCGCGGTACGTGCGCGAGCACCCGCTGCCGTTCCCGGTCCGGACCGTGGCGGAGGCGACCCCGCTGGGCACCGGGGGCGGGATGAAGAACGCCGGGGCCGGGATGAGCGACCCGTTCTACCTGCTCAACTCGGACGTGATCGCGGCCGCCGACCTGCGCGCGCTCGCCGCCGCGCACGCCCGGACGCCGCGCGCCGGCACGATGACCCTCGCCGAGGTCGACGACCCGAGCCCGTACGGCGTCTGCGTGCTCGACCGGGACGACCGGATCACGCGGTTCGTCGAGAAACCGAAGCGCGCGGACGCTCCGTCCCGCTGGATCAACGCGGGGGTCGCCGTGTGGGCCCGCTCGGTGCTGGAGCGGATCCCGGCGGGCCGCCCGGTCAGCTTCGAGCAGGAGGTCGTGGCCGGTCTGCTCCCCGACGGGATCTACGGCTACCGGCTGCACGGGTTCTGGGACGACGCCGGGACCCGCGACCGGCTGCTGCGCTCGCAGCGGTTCCTGTTCGACGCCGGCCGTTCGGGCCCGACCGGCCTCCCCGAGGGCGCGACGGGCCACGGGCCGGTCGCGGCGATGGGTCCCGCGACGGCGCGGGGCGCGACGTTCGGAGGATACGTGACCCTCGGCTCCGGAGCGGTCGTCGAGCCCGGAGCGCAGATCGAGGACGCGGTCGTCATG
>JASHXN010000029.1 GCA_030043505.1 Thermoplasmata archaeon | reverse complement strand
GTCGGTGATGCTCCGGACCTCCGCGTACCACCGTTCGGTTCTCTCCGACCCGGCCCACCGGCTGACCCAGATGCACCTGGGCGAGCATCGCGCCGTGGCGATCTACGCCCGAGCGCCGACACCCGAGTACGCCCCGACCTCCCTCGTCGCTCTCGACACGAACGAGGACTCGCTCGACGGGGTCCGAGCGACCCCTGACGGTGCCTCGTTCGTCCGGGTCGCCTTCCCTGAGGTCCGGAGCATCCAGCGCACGCACGTCCGGCGTCGACGGTATCTCGCTCGGAAGAAGGCCGGGGATCTTCGGGTCCAGCGACGGCTGCTGAAGCGAGAAGGATCACGAGAACGGCAACGTGTCCGGGCGCGGCTCCACGCGCTCAGCCGTGCGGTCATCGACCAGCTCACCGCCGACCACGCGGTCCTCGCGCTCGAGGACCTCACCGGGCTCCCCCGGCCCCGCCGACGGGATCCCCGGCCCACTTCTCTGGGCGGAGCGTTCCGGTCGCGCCGGTTCCGGGACCGGCTCTCCCGGTGGCCGCAAGGGGAGCTGCACCGTCAGCTCGCCTACAAGGCCCAGGATCGGGGTGTTCCGATCCTCTGGTTGTCTCCGTATCGAACTTCTCGAACCTGCCCGAGATGTGGGGACGTCATGCAACCTCGAAGGAGGGTGGGGCCCCGGTTCACGTGTCCGCGGTGCGGCTGGTCGCTCGACCGGCAGCTAAACGCAGGAGTGAACCTGGGATTATCGGCCCTGCGGCGAACCGCGGGGCTCGGGGGTCTTCGACTTGACCCCGACGCCCTTCCCCGGGATGTGGTGAATCCCCTCTACCGGACGGCGCCGAGCCGTCGGGCACGGGAGGAGCGGACGGGAAGGGAGTGCCCAGGTCCCGGCCCTCCTTCAAAGAGGGGTTGAGTCGGGGTTTGGATACAAAGCCTGTCGGGGAGCGCGCTAGAAGACCGACACCTTGTCGGTGAGCAGGCGCTTCGGGATCGAGTCGATGTCGTCGAACGCCGCCTGGGCGATCGCTTCGGCCTTCGCCTTGACGGCCGGGAGGCGGACCCCGTCGGCCGGCAGGATCTGGATGCTCGCGACCTGCGGCTGGTCGACCGGCTTGCCGATCTGCGACAGGATCCGGACGTGGACCTCCTTGACGTCGCCGCCGGTCTCCTGGACGATCTGGTTGGCGACCATGTTACCCAGGATGTTGTAGATCTTCCCGACGTGGTTCACCGGGTTCTTGCCGGCGCTCGCCTCCAGGCTCATCGGGCGGCACGGCGTGATCAGCCCGTTGGCGCGGTTGCCGCGGCCGACGGAGCCGTCGTCGCCGGCCTCCATCGAGCAGCCGGTGACCGTCAGGTAGTAGCGGCCGAGCTCGGGGTCGTCGGCGGTGTTGACGTCGATCGTCACCTCGCGCCGCGTCAGCTTGCCCGCGAGGTCGGCGAGCTTGTCGTGGATCTCCTCGCAGACGTTCGCGTACTCCGCCGGGTCCTTCACCTCGCGGTCGACCAGCGCGGCGGCGACCGTGAGGCCGATCTTCGACCCCTGCCGGTAGCCCATCACCTTGACGTCCTCCCCGAGCGCCGGGAGCTTCTTCTTCAGCTTGGTCGTCAGGAACCGCTCGCTCTCCAGCACCAGCTTCTCGGTGTCGGAGAACGGCGCGAAGCCGACGCCGAAGGAGGTGTCGTTCGACAGGACCGCCTTCTGGTCGAAGACGCCCCGAAGGTCGACCGACCCCTGGCCGATCCGGCAGTCGAACTCCATCTGCTTCTCCGGGTCGAGGTGCGAGCAGATCGAGCGGACGTACTTCCGGGCCGCTTCGATGGCGACGTCGCGGTACGGCAGCTTCTCGCCGTTCACCTCGGTCGTCGCGCGCCCGACGAGCAGGACGTAGATCGGCTTGGTCATCTTGCCGCCGCCGAACTTCGGCTCGGAGGCGCCGCCGACGACCTGCGTTTCGTCCGTGTTGTGGTGGAGGATCTTCCCGAACTCGTCCAGGTACAGCCGGCAGAGCGCGCGGCTCACCGACTCCGACACCCCGTCGGCGATCGAATCGGGGTGGCCGAGGCCTTTGCGCTCGACCAGCTCGACCTGCTGGTCCTCGATGTGGACCGTCCTGAGCGGCTCGACCTGAACGTTCCGGGCCATGCTAGGGCACCTTCGGTCGGCGACACGGGGGTGGGTTTAAGGGTTGCGCGAGGAACGGCGCTTCGCACGCCGCTCCGTCAGCCGGCGGGAGGCGCGGCGCGCAACGACTTTGCCATGTACGGCCCCTCCCGGAGATACCCTCGTCGGGCGTAGTACTCGCGGCTCCCGACGGCGCTGATGACCCAGAGGCGGTCGAAGCCGGCGGCGTGGGCCTCCGCTTCCGCCTCCTCCAGCAGGCGCGAGCCGAACCCCCGGTGCTGGAACGCGTCGGGGCCGCTCGCCTCGGCGCCGACGGGGAGCTCGCGCCCGACGACCTTCAGCTCCCGCACGACCGGCTCGGCCAGGCCCTCCCCCGCGGGTTCCGACGGGAAGCGAAGGCGGACGTAGCCCGCGCACACCTCGGACGCGGCGTGCTCGAACGACAGGAATCGCTCGACGCCCCCGGAGGCGCGGTATTCGGTCCTCCGAAGGGAGAGCTCGTCGGGAGGAGGCGTCCGGCCGCGTCCCGGCTCCCGGCAGCGCAGGCAACGGCAGGACGCTCCCGCCTCCGCGAGGCGCCGCTGGGCCACCTGCCGCAGGTTGCTCGTACGAACGCCCGCGGCGATGAGCCGCGCCGGGATGTCCCGCTGGATCCGGTGGATCCGTACCCACGGCGGGACCTCGCGCTTGATCTCGGCGAGCAGGGCGGCGGCGGTTTCGGTCTCGTACGGAGCGTACCGGCCCGCCCGCCACTCGTCGTACAGGCCGGTGCCCGGTAGCACGAGGGTAGGGTACAGCTTGAGGAAATCTGGGCGGAACGCCTCCTCCGCCCAGAGCCGACGGAACCCGGCGAGGTCCGACGCGGGGTCCATCCCCGGAAGCCCGAGCATCATGTGGTAGCCGACCTTCAGCCCCCGCTCGCGGGCCGCCCGGGTGGCGGCGGCGACGTCGTCGACGCCGTGCGCCCGCCCGACCGCGTCCAGCACCTGCGGGTCGAGACACTCGACCCCGAGCTCCACCCGCGTGACCCCCGCGTCCAGCAGGAACGGCAGCACGCGCCGGTCGCACCAGTCCGGCCGGGTCTCCACGGTCAGTCCGACGAGACGGTGCGCCGCCCCCGCGTTCTGCTCCTGGGCCGCGGTCAGGTCGACCGAGGGCGCCCCGTTCAGCCCGTCGTAGATCCCCTTCAGCACCGACCGCTGGTAGGTGAACGGCCGCGCGGGGAACGTCCCGCCCATCACGATCACCTCGACCTTCGAGGTGGCGTGGCCGATCTCGTCGAGGTCCGACAGGCGGTGCCGGACGATCGCCTCTGCGTCGTAGTGGAACTGCGCGCCGCGCAGCGCGGACGGCTCCTCGCCGGTGTAGCTCTGCGGGGTCCGGCGGTCGAGACCGCCGGGGCAGTAGGTGCAGCGGCCGTGCGGACACCGGGCGGGCGCGGTCATCACCGCCACCACCGCGACGCCGGAGAGCGACCGGGTCGGCTTCCGGGCGATCCGCACGCCCAGCCGGGCCCGGGCGTCGGCCGGGAGACTGGCGAGGAACTCTACGTTGGAGGCGCGCGTCCCCGTGCCGCCGGCGTCCAGCTTGGCCCGGTGGATCTTCTCCGGGTCCGCGGCTCCTACCGCTGGAGCCATGCGCGGGTCTCCCCGGTGATGACCGTCCGCGCGTTGCGGAGCTCGGCGACCGTCCGCGACCCGGTAAGGAACATGGCGACCTTCAACTCGTGGACGAACGTCTCCAGTTCGGTCCGGGTCGCTTCGTAGCTGGTCGACGCCGCCCGAAGGACCCCGCCCGCCGTGCCGGCCGCGGTCGCCCCGAGCGCGATCGCTCGCGCGACGTCGAGCCCGGAGCGGATCCCTCCGCTCGCCACGATCTCGCTCCCGAGCGGCGCGAGCTCCGCGACCGACACCGGGGACGGGATCCCCCAATCCCAGAACGTCTTGCCGATCCGGGCCTCCCGCTCCTTGCCCTGGTCGACGGCCCGGTAGTACTCGACCGCGGCGAACGAGGTTCCCCCCGTTCCGCTCACGTCGAACGCTCGCACCCCCTTCTCCCGCAACTGCTCGGCGACCGGTCGCGACAGCCCCGCCCCGGTCTCCTTCGCGAGCACGGGGACGGCCCGGGCGAGCTCGGCGATGCGCGCGAGGCATCCCTTCGCCCGCCGGTCCCCTTCGGGCTGGACCATCTCCTGCAGGAAGTTGAGGTGGACCGCGAGCGCGTCGGCGCCGATCAGCTGCATCGCTGCCCGCGCCTCCTCGACGCCGACGACCTTCTCCCCGGGCTGCTGCGGGATCAGCTGCGGAGCTCCGATGTTCGCGAACTTGAGCGGGACGGCGTGGCGGGCGACGCACGCGTAACTCTCGGGGTACTGGCCCTTGAGCACCGCGGCCCGTTCGCTGCCGACCCCCATCGCCACGCCGACGTCGGCGGCCGCGCGGGCGAGGTTCTCGTTGATCTGGACCGCGTCCGGGAATCCCCCGGTCATGCCGGTGATGACGATCGGCGCCCTCAAGCGGTGCCCGAGCAGCGTGACCGACGGGTCGATGTCGGCGAAATCGACCTCCGGCAACGCGCAGTGCACGAGCTGGATGTCGTTCCAGAAGCGGTAGCGGCCCTCGACCTCGCGCCCGAGGACGACCTTGACGTGCTCGGCCTTGCGGTGGGTCAGGTCGAGCGCGGCTTGGTCCTTCGCCTTACGAGGCTTGGGCGTGGGCCCAGCTTCCGTAGACCGTTTCCCCCCGAACCGCTCTCGAGAGCGC
>JASHXN010000028.1 GCA_030043505.1 Thermoplasmata archaeon | reverse complement strand
CCACGATTGGACAGTGCTTCCGAGAGCGCCGAAAGCCGGTCGGTCGGCTCCTCGGGCGACGCGGCTTCGCCGGTCGTGGGGGCGGCGGGCGACCGCGTGGTGACCGGGACGGCGCGGACCCCGGCGTCCGAAAGTTCCCGGGGGAGGTCGATGTGCGTTCCGGCGGCATCGTGGACGATCCGGACGGCGCCCGCCGGCGGCGGGGGAAGGGCGACCCTGGTGCCTCGACTGACCGCGTCGAGGCCGGCCAGGTCGACATTGTTGAAGTAGCCGTAGCCCCGGTACAGCGGGTCCGGCTCGAGCGGGAGGGTCAGGAATCGGTCGTACGCCTCCAACCGGCGGTCCCGGGCCGAAGTCGAATCCCCCTCGGCCTGCGACAGCTGCCGGATGTGGTCCGCGGAGACCCATTCCGCCGGCTTGCTCACCGCTGATGCCATCGGATTTACTCACGCGCGGGTGTTTATTAGGGGGACCCGGCGCGCCCTGAAGGGCCGTTTCTCCTCGAGCGTTCGAGTTCCGTCTTTCGACCGCGAGAGTCCGTGGCGGCGGGACCCCATTTGGCGGTAATGTGGTGTTATTTGTAGTCGAAATGCTTCCCGAGCCTCCGGCCGTCCGGGACGGCCGGACGTTAGGTGGGACGGAATGCAGCGGAGTATGCGGGGGAAGATGGCATGGTGGGGACTGATGGTCGCGGCGATCGCGGTCGTCGGGTTTGCGGTGGCCGAACCAGGGGTCGTCTCGGCGGGATTCCCGACGGCGGTCCCGGTGGCCTCGGCGGCCCCGGCCGCGGAGATCACGTCGGCAGCGCTCTCGTGGAGTCCTTCGGAACTGCGGGCCGCGGCGACGACGCTGGCGCCGTATACTGAACCTGGCTACGATCTGACGGGCGCGACCTATCTAGGCGCACCCGATCTGGCTACGTCGGTCAATCCCACGGGAACGATCGACCTTCTCATCGCCCTCCAATTCTCGAACAACTCTCGGTTGAACGCGCTCCTCCCGGAGCTGAGCGACCCGTCGTCGCCGGAGTATCACCACTACCTCACCGAGGCGCAGTTCAACGAGGCGTTCGGCGGGGTGCCGTCGGTCTACAACTCCCTCGTGAACTACCTGCAGTCGTTCGGCGTGACGGGGCTGACGACGCAGTCGGACCGGCTGTCGCTCACGTTCGAGGCGACCCCGGCCCAGGTCTCCTCCATCTTCCACACGGAGCTGGGTTCGTTCGTCTCGGCGAGCGGGCAGCCGTACTACGCCCCGCTGTCGCTGCCGTCGATCCCGGCGCCGCTGGCGCCGTACATCATCGAGGTCGAGGGGCTGAGCGACTACTCTCAGTACCTCAACCACGTCGCCCCTCTCGTCTCGACCACGGCGATCGCGCAGGCGGTCGCGGCGAGCGAAGCGAACGCGGCCCACGGCCCGACCGAGGGCGCGATCTCCCCGGGGACTTCGCAGAACCCGTTCGCTAGCACCACCGTCACCTCCAACGGGCTGACGCTGACGTACGACCAGCCGGTGGTCCTGAACAGCAAGGGAAAGACCGGCACGAAGCCGTGCGACTCCACCACGTGCGGGGACCTTGTCGAGGCGCCGGACCTGCAGGTGACGTACAACGAGACCGGATTGTTCGAGAAGTACGGCTACCCGGTCGGCGCCACGGTGGCCGCGATCCTCTGGAGCGACGCCGCCTGTTACTCGTCCAGCAAGCCGACGAGCGCGTGCGGCTCGGATGACTTCTACAACTACTGGTGCACCCAGCACGTCACCAGCGGCGAGGACGCGTGGGACTTCTTCATGCCCGACGTCACGTCGTTCTGGAACTACTCGATCCCCGCGGGCGAGCCGATGCCGCACGCCTACTCGATGGCGATCGCCTCCGGCTACACCTACGCCTACCCGAGCGGTTCGAACGGCTTCTCTGCGTCGTGCGACGACGACGAAGCCCAGGGCGAGAACACCCTGGACGTCTCGATGCTCGGGTCGATGGCCCCCGGCGCGAACGTCATCCAGACGTTCGCCGGCTCGTCGACCACGACCGCGATCACGACCGTCTTCTCGGACCTGCTCAGCCCGTCGACCTCGGACTACAGCACCGACGGCGGGTTCGACACGGCCTCGACGATCACCGACATGGAGAACGTGAGCGTCATCACGAACTCCTGGACGACCGGCTCCGGCACCTCGAGCCTCGGCACGGCGTGGGCGAGCGACCTCAAGACCGCCCAGGCGCGCGGCATCACCGTCCTCGGCGCGACCGGCGACTCCGGCACGACCGTGGAGGCCCCCGCGGCGACGACCTCGAGCGCGTTCGGGACCGTCGCGGTCGGCGGGACCACGGCGGCGATCAACGCGACGACCCTCCAGCGCGGCGCGCCCCACCTCGCCAGCAACGCGGCGCCGTACTACGGCGTCGGCACCGGCGAGATCGGGTGGTACGAACCGGACGGGACCGTGGACGGCTTCACCTCCACGTACGGCGGCACGGGCGGCGTCGCGAGCACCACGACGTTCCCGCGCGGCTCGTTCACCAACAACTCGGCGGACGCCGCCGCGGTGTGCAACGCCGTCAAGACCGGCAACTACCGCTGCGAACCGGATATCGCGTCGATCGCCAACGACACGATCATCAACCTGGAGGTCGGCCCGTACTCGCTGAACTTCACCTGCTGGGTCTCCAGTTCGTGCAAGGCGGTCTCTCCGCTGGACGTCGGAACCACCTCCGGTTCCTCGCCGACGGTCGCGGGGACGTACTTCATCGGCACGAGCATTGCGACGCAGGTCACGGGCGGCGTGATCGCGACGATCGATTACGCGCTCCACAAGAGCGGCCAGGGATGGCTCGGCTTCCTCGACCCGAGCGCCTACGCGATGGGTCAGAAGCAGGATACGAGCGATCTGACGTTGCACTCGTTCTACGACGTCAACACCTACACGGACGCCGACGGCCTCGTGGCGAACTACGAGGCGAAGACCGGCTTCGACCTCGCCACGGGCTGGGGCGTCATCGACGCGGGGAACTACACGGCGAACACGCTGACGTACGCCAGCACGTTCTCGGAGTCGGGCCTGCCGAGCGGCACCTCCTGGTCGGTCGTCGTCACCCCGACGCTCGGGGACGCCGGCTGTACGATCAGCGGCAGCAGCTGCTCGAACCCGTCGACGGTGACCGGGACGACCGCCTCGCTCTCCGCCTCCGACACGTTCGGAAAGTACACCTACACCGCCTCGGCGACGGGCTACTCGGCTCCGGGCGGGACGTTCTACATCCACGGGGCAGGGAACTCGATCACCGTCGTCTTCAGCGAGCTGTTCGCGTCGCCGTCCGCGACCCCGAACCCGAGCTATGTCGGCGGGGGCGCGGTGACGATCAGCGCGGGCGCGAGCGGCGGATCCGGAACGTACACCACGTACGCGTGGAGCGGGCTGCCGGCCGCGTGCGGTGCGCCCGGCAACGTCGCCACGTTCACGTGCACCCCGACCGCGGCCGGGACGTCGACGGTCTCCGTGACCGTGACGGACTCGAACGGCGGCGAGGTGACCGGTTCGTTCTCGTGGGTCGTCTACTCGACCCTCGGCGCGACCGCCTCGGCTTCGGTGAACCCGGTCGATGAGGGCCAGAGCACCACGATCTCCGCGATCGCGAGCGGCGGCTCGGGCGGCTACGGCTACTCCTGGTCCGGCCTGCCCGCGGGATGCGGGGTGGCCGAGATCACCTCGAGCTTCAGCTGCACGCCGGCCTCCGGTGCGAGCGCCGGTTCGCCGTACACCGTCTCGGTCCTCGTGACCGACTCGAACGGCGGCCACACGACCGCCTCGTTCTCGCTGGTCGTCGACCCGGCGCTCAGCGCCGGTACGGTGTCGGCGACGCCGAACCCGGTCGACACAGGGGAGGCGACGGAGCTCGCGACCTCGGGGGCGTCCGGCGGCTCGGGGACGTACTCGTACGCCTGGTCGGGACTCCCGACCGGCTGCGCGAGCTCGAACGCCGCGTCGATCACCTGCGTGCCGACCGCGCCGGGGACCTACGTGTTCGAGCTGACCGTCACCGACGGCAACGGCGCTCAAGCGACGGCGTCCGCCTCGGTGTCGGTCAACAACGTGCTCGGCGTCTCGGCGTCGGCGACGGTGAACCCGGTCGACGAGGGCCAAGCGACGACGATCAGCGCGGTGGCGGGCGGCGGCTCGGGCGGCTACACCTACGCGTGGAGCGGACTCCCGAGCGGCTGCGGTAGCCCCGGGGACGTCGCCAGCTTCGCGTGCACGCCGGCGCCGGGCGATGCGGCGGGTTCGCCGTACACGGTGACCGTCCAGGTCACCGACTCGCTCGGCTCGGGCACCTCGGGCCAGTTCACCCTCGTGGTCGACCCCGCCTTGTCGGTCGGCCCGTCGGCGAACGTGAACCCGGTCGACAGCGGGCAGACGACCACGATCTCCGCGAACGCGGCCGGCGGCTCCGGAACGTACAGCTACGTCTGGTCCGGGCTCCCCGGTACCTGCTCGGCGGGGAACACCGCGTCGTTCGACTGCACGCCCGGAACGGCGGGGACCTACACCGTTGGCGTCCAGGTGACGGACGGCAACGGGGCGACAGCCTCCGGATCGTTCCAGCTGGTCGTCAACGGCGCGCTCACCGTCTCGGCGTCCGCGACCGTCAACCCGGTCGAAGAGGGCCAGGCGACGACGATCAGCGCGGTGGCGGGCGGCGGCTCCGGCGGCGACTCTTACGCGTGGAGCGGCCTCCCGAGCGGCTGCGGCAGCCCCGGTGACGTGGCGAGCTTCAGCTGCACGCCGGCGGTCGGCGACTCGGACCTCTCTCCCTACACGGTCTCGGTGACCGTCGAGGACTCGGCGTCCACCCAGGTGACGACGAGCTTCCAACTGGACGTGGAGCCGATCCTCAACGTCGGCACGGTGACGTTCACCGTCAACCCGGTCGACGTCGGACAGACGACGACGATCTCGGTGTCGGTCTCGGGCGGATCCGGGGCCGGAACGTACTCCTACAGCTGGTCGGGCCTCCCGAGCGGCTGCGGTTCGCCGGGCGATGTCGCCTCGTTCGTCTGCACGCCGGCGGCCGGCGACGTGAGCGGCTCGCCGTACACGGTCGACGTGACCGTGACGGACGCCTCCGGTAACCCTGTGAGCGCGACGCCGGGGACGCTGGTCGTCTACCCGGCGCTGAGCGCGGCGCCGTCGGCGACGCCGAACCCGTTGGATGTCGGACAGACGACGACGGTGGCGGCGAACGCGGCGGGCGGGAGCGGCACCTACGGCTACACGTGGGGCGGTTTGGCGGGCAGCGGGTGCGCCGGGAGCGGCGCGTCGTTCAGCTGCGCGCCGACGCAGGCGGGCACCTACACGGTGTGGGTGAACGTGACGGACGGGACGGGGGCGTATGCGAACGTCTCGTTCTCGCTGGTCGTCGACAGCGCGGTGAGCGCGGGGACGGCGGGCGCGACTCCGAACCCGGTGACGGTGGACACGGCGACGACGATCGGCACGACGGGCGCGAGCGGCGGCGCGGGCGGCTACACGTATGCGTGGAGCGGTCTGCCGTCGAGCTGCTCGGCGGGCGATGTCGCGTCGTTCAGCTGCACGCCGAGCCAGGTGGGCGCGTACACGGTGGAGCTGACGGTGACGGACGCGAACGGCGAGGCGGCGACGAGCACGTTCACGCTGACGGTGAACCCGGTCGGGACGTACCAGGTGACGTTCACGGAGACGGGGCTGCCGGCGGGGACGAGCTGGACGGTGCACGTCTCGGGCGGCACGACGTTGACGGGGACGACGACGACACTGTCGGCGGACCTGGTGAACGGGGCCTACACGTACACGGTCTCCTCGGCGAACACGGAGTATGCGGCGGCGGGCGGGACGTTCACGGTGGCGAGCGCGGCGGTCGGGGTGACGGTCGCGTTCCACCAGGAGAAGTACAGCCTGACGTACACGGAGACGGGGATCCCGGCGAAGAAGCTGGCGAAGGTCGGCTGGACGGTGGAAGTGAACGGGACGGTCAAGTCGGCGACGACCGCGACGATCACGTTCACGGGGCTGACGAACGGGAGCTACTCGCTGCTGATCCTGGGACCGAACGGCTACCGGAGCAGCGTGGCGAGCGGGAGCCAGACGGTGGCGGGGACGACGGGCGTCTCGGTCGCCTTTGCGAAGGGGTCGACGGCGGTGCTGTCGTTCCACGAGAAGGGGCTGCCGAAGAAGACGAGCTGGTGCGTGGCGGTGGACGGGGACAGCGTCTGCTCGACGACCGGGGTCGTGAAGTTCGCGGGCCTGACGCCGGGGAGCTACGCGTTCGTGATCGAGTCGCCGACGGCGGGCTACACGATCACGACGACGGTCGGGAAGACGCCGGTGACGAGCCCGATCACGCTGACGAAGAGCACGGCGGTGACGGTGAAGTTCAAGGCGACGGGATCGGACGGGACGGCGGCGGCGCGGGGAACCGCGGGGCTGCTGCGGGAAGAGGTCCGGACGGTGTCGGCGGCCTGGGCGGAGCTGGGCGCGGTCGTGGCGGTCGCGAGCGCGCTGGCGCTGGTGGGCGCGGCGTGGGCGAGCCGGCGGGGCGGAGCGCCCGGCGCCGGGTCGGAGGCGTAAGCGAGAGTCCCGCGCGACGGGAGCGCCGCCCCGGGTTCAGGCCCGGGGCGGCCGAACGCCAACCCCTTCCTCTCTTCTTCCTCGTGAGGACCGGGCTCCTGCCGGGGCCGGTGGCGGGCAGGTAACCGAGCGGAACGAACGCGCGGAAGCTGTTTTGTAGCCGGGGGCAGCTTCGAGGGCAAGGCCGCCGATGTACGACATGTACCAGGAGCGGATCCTGCAGTACTACCGCTCCCCCAAGAACTTCGGACCCCTCGAAGGGGCCCAGTTCGCGGGCGAGGAGTCGAACCCGCTCTGCGGCGACCACATCACGATGCGCGTCAAGGCCGACGCGGCGACCGGGAAGATCGAGGCGATCCGGTTCGAGGGCGACGGCTGCGCCATCAGCGTGGCGAGCGCTTCGATGCTCACCGAGACGGTGAGTGCGCTGACGCTCGACGGCGCGTTGAAGCTGAACCGGGACGACGTGCTCCAGCGGCTCGGCATCCCGCTCTCGCCCGCCCGGATCAAGTGCGCGTTGACCGGGTTCGTCGCGCTGGGACGCGCGCTGCACCCGGAGAGCGCCCCGCGGGCCGACGCGTGACCGACCGTCCCGACCTCGGCGCCCGGCGCAGGGCGTCGCCCCGGGAAGGAGCCGTAAGCGCGTGATCGAGATCGACCCGGAGACGTGCGTCCTCTGCGGGCTCTGCACGGGGGTCTGTCCCCCGAACGCGCTCGAGCTCACGTCGACGCGGCTGGAGGTCCACTCGAACTGCACCGACTGCGGCTGGTGCGTCCCGTACTGCCCCGTAGGGGCGATCACCGGGGGCCGGCCGGTCCGACGTCGCCGGCCGACCGCGCCGGAGGTGTAAGCGCATGACGGGAGCTCCCCGGGTCCTGCTGGTCGATCCGTACGTCGCCCGGGACGACCCGATGGAACGGAAGTTCGTCGAGCTGTACCCGTCGCTCGGCCTGCTCACGCTCGGCGCGTACCTCCGCGGGGAGGGGATCGACGTCCGGATGGTCGACCTCACGTTCGAGCGGGACGCGCGCCCGGTCGACCGGGCGATCCAGCAGTTCCGCCCGGACCTGGTCGGCGTGCACACCAAGACGCTGACGTTCGACCGTGCGGTCGAGGTGGCGCGGCGAGCCCGCGCGGCCGGAGCTCTCACCGCGGCCGGGGGGCCGGACGCGGCGACCCGCACCGAGCTGTACCTGGCGCAGGGGTTCGACGTGGTCGTTCCCGCCGAGGGGGAGCCGACGCTCGTCGATCTCGCGCGCCGGGCCCGGGACCACGAGCCGTTCGCCGGGACCCCGGGGACGGTCGCCGGGACCCCGGCTGGCGTCGTCCGCGCCCCGCCGCGGCCGTTCCTCCGCGACCTGGACGCGTTGCCGCTGCCCGCGTGGGAGCTGGTCGACATGGAGCGGTACCTGGGGGCGTGGGAGCGCGCCACGGGGGAGCGGCGGGCCGCGGTGCTCACCTCGCGCGGCTGCCCGTTCGACTGCTCGTGGTGCTCGAAGCCGACGTTCGGCCGGACGTTCCGGCAGCAGTCGCCCGAGCGGGTCCTCGAGGAGTTGCGCGCGCTGAAGGAGCGGTACCGCGTCGACTACGTCCGCTTCTGCGACGACGTCTTCGGGATCCACCGACCGTGGCTCGTGCGGCTGCTGCGCGGCATGATCGACGCGCGGCTCGACCTCCGCTTCGAGTGCCTCGCGCGCGTCGACCTGTTGAAACCGGACCTGCTCGCCTCGATGCGCCAGGCCGGCCTCGCCCGGGTGTACGTCGGCGTCGAGTCCGGCAGCCAGCGGATGCTCGACCTGATGAACCGCGGGACGAAGCTCAAGCAGGTCGAGCAGACGGCGCAGGCGCTCCGCGACGCCGGAGTGCGGCAGTTCTGGTTCCTGATGCTCGGCTATCCGGGGGAGACGGAGGAGGACATCGAAGCGACCCTGCAGCTGTTCCGACGGTTCTCGCCGGAGGAGTACTCCGTCTCGATCGCGGTGCCGATCCCCGGCACCCGCTTCCACGAGGCCGTGAAGCGCAAGCTGGGGCGCTCGCCGACCCGCTCGAAGGGTCCGGGGGGGCGCCAGTTGCTGTTCGAGGCGGCGTACCCGGAGCGGTTCTACCGGTGGGAGCAACGTCGCTTCGAATTGGAGGCGGCGCTGGGCAAGGCGCGCGGCCGGCTCTCGCCGAAGGTGGCGGAGCGGATCGCCCGGGTCGCGGACGGCTTCCACGAGAAGGTCGCGGCGCCGCTCCTCGTCGGGGGCCGCCGCCGCGGTCCCCGGGCGGGGTGACGTTCAGCTCCGCTCGGCGCGCCCGTGGACCGGGCACGCCCGCTTGAGACGGCAGAACCGGCACTTCTCCGGCTTCACCGGGGCGATCGGCTTGCGGAGGTGACCGTACTTGCGGCGCGGCACGGGGACGACCGCCGAGCTACGGAGGGTTCTTACGGGTGTCGAGAACCGCGCCCGCGCCGGCGGGCTCGGAGGTCCTTTTGAGACCGTCGTGCGATACCGTAGGCGATGGCGCTGCCGGGCCGCGCCAGCCCGAGCGGCACCGCACGGTTCCGCGACCGCGCGGTCCGCGAGCGGGCGCTTCCCTACGAGCATTTCCGGGACGCCCCGGGCAATCTCGCCCTCTCCTCGATCGGCCTCGGGACGTACATCGGACGTCCGGACGGGCCGACCGACCTGGCGGTCGAGCAAGCGGCGACGGTCTGCCTGACGAGCGGCCGGGTGAACGTCCTCGACACCGCGCTCAACTACCGCTACCAGCGCGCCGAGCGGAGCCTGGGGCGCGCGCTCGCGAACGCCGTCGCCCGCGGCACGGTCGCGCGGGACGAGGTGTTCGTCGCGACCAAGAACGGCTACCTCGCCCCCGACGGGAACGCCGGTCCGCCCCCGGAGGACTGGGTCGAGCAGGCGTTGATCCGCCCCGGCATTCTCGGGCCGGACGACCTCGTCGACGGCAGCCACGCGATGAGCCGTTCGTTCCTCGCCGACCAGTTCGAGCGGAGCCGGGCGAACCTGGGCGTCGAGACGGTCGACCTCCTGTACCTCCACAACGGACCGGACGCCCAGATCCCCGCGGTCGGTCGGGAGACGTTCCTGGGGCGGCTGGAAGAGTCGTTCCGGTTCTTCGAGGGCCTCCGCGACCGGGGCCGGCTCGGCGCGTACGGGCTCGCGACCTGGGACTGCCTCCGGGTCCCTCCGCACGACCCGGCCCACTTCTCGCTCGAGAGCGCGGTCCGCCTTGCGCGGAAGGTCGGCGGGGCGGAGCACGGCTTCCGGTTCGTCCAGTTCCCGTTCAGCCTGGCGATGCCGGAGGGATGGACGTACCCGACCCAGCCGATCGGCGGCGAACGGCTCTCCGCGCTCGCGGCGGTCCGCAAGCTCGGGCTGGGGTGCTTCACGAGCGTGCCGTTGGCGCAGGGGCATCTCGCGCGCTCCGGGCCGCGGCGCGGCGGGCTCTCCCCCGCCCAGACGGCGTTGCAGTTCGCCCGCTCCGCCCCCGGGACGATCGGCCCGCTGGTCGGGCAGAAAGGCCCGGAGCACCTCTCCGAGAACCTCGAGGTCGCCGCCCGCCGCCCCTGGGACGAGGCGACGTTCAGCGCGTGCGTGGCGGGTCGGCCGTCGTCGCCGTGAGCCCGGGCGCCGGTTCGGGGTCGGGCCGGGGTTCGGCGAGCTCGAGCCGCGAGGTGCCGTCGACCTTCGTCACCCGGACCGTCCGGTCGGCGATGCCGGTCAACTGGCTCTCGTGCGAGACGACGATCACCTGCGGGAGCGCTAGTTCGCTCAGCAATTCGCCCATCCGAACGACCTGTTCGCTCGAGAAGCCGTCGGTCGGCTCGTCCAGCAGGAGCGTCGCCAGGCGGACCTGCCCGAGCGACCGGACGACGTCGGCGAGCGCGAGACGGAAGGCGAGCGCCAGGCTCGTCCGCTCGCCGCCGCTCAGCGCCTCGGCCGGGGTGATCTCCCCGCCGGCCGAGACTTCGGGCGTGAAGCTCGCGTCCGTGCGGGCCGTCAGGGCCGGGTCGTCGACCAGGGAGGCGAAGTAGCGGGCGAACGCGCGGTCGAACGCCGCCTGGGCGTGCGCGAGCAGGTCCTTCTCCATGCGCAGCACGGCGGCGCGGAACGGCTCCCCGACCCACGCCGCCTTCTCCTCGAGGTCGACCGCTTCGGCGAGGCGGGCCGAGCGTTCGGCGCGGCCCCGCTCGCACAGCTGCTGCCGTTCGACCAGCGCGTCGAGCCGGGCGTCGGTACGCACCCGCGACTCGCGCAGCTCCTGCAGCTGACGTTCGGCGCTCCGCTCGGCCGTACGAGCGGCCGTCAACGCCTCCGCGTCGGAGGCGGTCGCGGCGAGCGCGGCGCGCAGCGACGCGATCCGTTCCGACCGTCCGGCCTCGCGCGTCCGGGACGCCGCGAGCTCGGACGTGAGCCGCGCCGACTCCT
>JASHXN010000027.1 GCA_030043505.1 Thermoplasmata archaeon | reverse complement strand
GGGGTCCGCTTCGCCGGCATCCGTTCGGAGAGCGACTCCCGAGAGGAGCAATCCCCGCGCTGCCTAAGGTCTTCCGCCGCGGGCCCTGGGCCAACGGAGGGCCAGCCCGGCAGCGCTCGCGAGCATCGGCGGCGGGGCGCTCACGTTGTCGTCGTCGCTCCGCACCGCTCGCACTCGGTCGAGAACGGCGGGTTCGGGTGCTGGCAGCGCCAACACACCGGCCCGGGTCGCGCGGCGGCCGCCTTCATGTCGGAGCGGTAGTCCAGCTGGTCGCGGATCGCGGGAAAGAGGTCGCCGCCCGTCCCGATGCGCAGGAGGAGCAAGGCGCCCAGGACGCCCGTGAGGAGCGCGAGCAGCAAGGCCCCCAGGGTCAGCGTCGTGACGCCGACCACGACCAGCGCCACCGCGGCCACCACCAGCACCATCCCCACGATGCGGAAGGAATTCATCGCCCGAGCGATACGTCACGGCAACGTAACGGACCTCAAGAGGCTTCGGGCGGGAGGCTTGGAGGGCCCCCGCGGGGCCGCGGCGCCGCGCGCCGCCCCGGCGCTACATGTAGCCGAACTGCTTCTTCGCGAAGTCGCTCATCCGGTCCGGGGTCCACGGAGGCTCCCAGACCAGGTCGACCGTCGCGGCGTGGACGTGCGGGACCTTTTCGACGACGGTCTTGACCTCCTCGGCGAGGATCCCGGCGACCGGGCACCCCGGGGCGGTGAGCGTCATCTTCAGCTTCACATCGTCCCCGGTCCACTCGAAGCCGTAGATCAGTCCGAGGTCCACGATGTTCATCGGGATCTCGGGGTCGTAGACCTGCTTGAGTCCCTCGGTGATCAACCGCTCGCGCTCGGAGTACGGCCCGCCCGCCGCCGGCGGCGTCGGAGAGGGCGGGGTGCTGGCCGCGTCCGTCATCGCTCGAACCAGCGGCGGGGCCCGTATAACGAGTGCGAGCACCGATAGGTTGACTGAAAAATCCCCTACGCCTGTTCGGACTGTGAGGCGGTGCGCGGCGTAGGTTCGCGTCCCGGCTCACCTTTCACCGTTCACCGGGCACGATAGTACCTTCTCCGGGACTACTCCATCTGCCTCCCCGTGGGCGTCCGTCGCACCTTCGCACTCCCTCTGGCCCAGCCCCTGCCCCCCGCGCTCGTCCCCCTCCTGAACGACATCCGCCTCTGCACCAACCGCGCCGTCCGGGCGGCGCTTGAACCCAACCTCACGGCCCGCGGCTCCCTCGTCCCGTTCGCCCAGTGCTGGGCTCGCGAGAACCGCGTCCACTTCGCTCACGCTCGCAGGGCCACCGAAGTCGCCGTCGCCCTCCTCAAGGGGCACCGCCACCGACTCCGCCAGGGACGTCGCTCCTCCGTCCCTTGGGTCCGACAGCCGTTCCTCCTCGCTACCGGCAAGACGTTCCACCTGGACCCGGTCACCGGCAAGGTTCGTCTCTCCCTCCGCCCCCTCGAGTGGTGCTCGTTCGTCGTCCCTCTCTCCGACCACCATCGCGCCATCCTCGCCACCCCGGGGGTCCGGGTCAAGGAACTCCAGATCCGTCCGGACCGAGTTTCCCTCGTGGTCGAGAAGGAAGTGCCGGAGCCGTACGCGCCGACCTCCCTGCTCGCCCTCGACACCAACGAGAGCTCGCTCGACGGAGTGCAGGTCAGCGCCCAGGGTACCACCCCCGTCACCGTTCCGTTCTCCGAGGTCCGGGTCGTCCAACAGCGGCACTTCGAGCGACGGCGTCGGCTCGGGCGCAAGAAGGCCCACGACCGAAGGGTCGGCCGGCGGCTCGGGAGGCGAGAGGGGCGGCGGGAGCACAACCGGGTAACTCAGCGCCTGCACCGGCTCTCCAAGCAGCTCGTCCGGGTTGCCGCTCGCGAGCACGCCGTCCTAGCCCTCGAGCGGCTCGAGAACCTCCCCGTGCTGCGTCGGCGAGCGCCTCGAACCCGTCGCCGCCTCTCCTCGTGGCCCCGACGGGAGCTCCACCGCCAGCTGTTCTACAAGGCGGAGGAGCAGGGGGTTCCGGTGATCCTCGTGAACCCGCGAAACACCAGCCGAACCTGCCCGAGATGTGGCGCCATTGCCCAACGCCGAAGCAGGGTGGGGACGATGTTCGAGTGTGGGAGTTGTGGCTGGACCCTGGACCGGCAGTTGAACGCCGGGGCGAACATCGCGCGAACCGTTCTCGCGGAGACGCGGGAACTCGGAGGTCTTCGAGTGGACCTCGACGCCCTTCTCGAGGATGTGGTGAGGCCCCTCTACGCGACCGGGTCGACCGGGCGGGCACGGGCGGAGCGGAGAGAAGGGAGACGGAGACGCCCCACCTAACGGGGGAGTTTCTCAGTCGCACTCGAGCACCGTTCGATGGACGAACCGGGGGGCCGGGAACCCTTTAGCCCCGCCCTTCGCTAGTGCGCCGATGGTCCCCCCGAAGGACGTCCACGCGGAGGCGCCGAAGCACGGCCGGTTGACGCTCCGCTCCGTCGGGATCTCCGGCATTCGCAAGCCGCTCACCGTGCGTCGGGCGGGAGGCGCGCACCCGCTCGCGGTCACGTTCCAGGTCGCCGTCGACCTTCCTTCGCACCGGAAAGGCTCCGACCTCTCGCGGAACGCCGAGATCCTGGCCGAGATCGTCGACCGGACCGCGACGCATCCGGTCGCGAGCCTCGAAGACGCCTGCGCGTCGATCGCCGCCGAGCTGCTGAAGCGACACGACTACGCGAGCACCGCGAACGTCTCGGCCTCCGCGGAGTACTTCGTTCGCCAGGGAGTTTCTGAGGCGAAGAGCAGCTTCGAGGATTACACGCTCCTCGCCGAGGCACGGGCGGGGCGGGGCGCTGCGGGCGACGTCCGGGTCTCCCGCTCGGTCGGGGCCGAGGCGGTCGGCATGACCGCGTGCCCGTGCGCCATGGAGACGAGCCGGGAGCAGCTCCTCCGGGAGTATCCGTTGCTCGGGGATCCCCGCCTCGCCTCCTTGCCGATGATCACGCACAACCAGCGCAACCGCACGCAGCTGGTCTTCGAGCTGGAGAACGTCGCGAGCGTCGAGGTGGACGAGATGATCGGCGCCATCGAGGCGGCGCAGTCGAGTCGAACGTACGCCATCTTGAAGCGGGGCGACGAGGCGCAGGTCGTCGTGGACGCGCACCGGCATCCGAAGTTCGTCGAGGACGTCCTCCGGGACCTGCTCGCCAGCCTACCGGCGCGGTTCCCCCAGATTCCGGACACGGTGGCGGTGCGGGCCCGCACCGTGAGCGAGGAGTCGATCCACAAGTACAACGTCGAAGCCGCGCATCGCGTCACCTTCGGGGAGCTGCGCCGGTCCGCGTAGCGGAGCGGTCCGAGGGTTCCGGTGCACCCGGCGGTCGACGCGCTGCGGCGGCGGCCCGGCCGCTCGCTCCTGACGGCGCTGGGGGTCGGGCTGGCGGTCGGGTTGGTCGTCCTGTTGCTCGCGCTCTCCGCGGGCGTCCGAGCGAGCGCCACGACCCTGGCGTACTCGAGCGGGGTCGACCTCCTCGCGACCAGCTCGACCGGCGGGAACGGTACGATCCTGACCGGGGCGCCCCCGCCGATCCCGCACGCCCACCTGCTCGCCACCGAGATCCCGGCGAAGGACCCGAACGTCGTCGTCGCCAGCCCGTGGCTCCTCGGCGACCTCGTCTTTGGGAACGCCTCGCTCTGGCGGGCAGCGAACGCGTCGGCGGTCCCGGCCACTTGGTCGTACACCGGCTCCGGGACGGTCGGATGGATCCCGGACGACCTCACCGGCATCGAGCGGCCAGCGCTGTACAACGGTTCCGGGTTCACCGCGCCGGGCGACCCCCACTACGCCAACGGCACGTACACCGGACCGTCGACGCACGAGATCGAGCTCGACCAGGCGCTCGCCGACGTGCTCGGCGTCCACGTCGGGGAGTCGGTCTGGGCCGACCCGGCCGCCCCTCCGTCCGATGCGGCGCTCCCCGGATGGTACGCCAACGCGACCGAGTTCACCGTCGTCGGGATCTCCGGGCCGTTCTGGCTCGTCCCGTCGGCCGAGCTCGCGTTCGTCTATCTGTCGGAGCTCCAGGCGCTCCTCGGCAGCGCGAGCGCGGCGACCGACTACGCGACGCTGCTCCTCATCCATCTCGCCAACCCGACCGACCCGACCGTCGACCAGAACGAGATCGCGAACGACTTCCACGGTCTGACGGTCTTCACGCTCGCCGACATCCTCGGCGAGATCCAGCACGTCGTCGCCGTCTACCAGACGTTCGGGCTGCTGATCGGGGCGATCGGGCTCGTCGTGGCGACCTTGTTCGTCACGACGATCCTGCAGATGTCGGTCGACGACCGGAGCCGCGAGGTCGCGCTGCGACGGGCGATCGGCCAGAGCCGAGGGGCGGTCGGTAGGTCCGTGGTGGAGGAAGGGCTGCTGCTGTGCGGCGTCGGCCTGGCGATCGGGCTGCCGCTCGCGTACGTCGGGGCGGTCGAGGTGAATCGGTTCCTCTT
Source organism: Thermoplasmata archaeon (assembly GCA_030043505.1). The sequence goes on along the minus strand of JASHXN010000027.1, from coordinate 2,433 downwards.
GCGCCTGCTGCCGGGGCTGCCGGTCGGCTTCTCGTTCGTCGCGTTCGACGCCGGGGTCGTCGCCGCCGGAGTGCTCGCGGTCGTCGCCGTGGGGCTCGCCGCCTCGACGGCACCGGCCCTCCGGGCGATGCGGCTGCCCGTGGCCGAGGAGCTGCGGGCCCCATGACGCCCGGTCGGGCGGGACGAGGACTCCGCCATCAGCGCTGGCAGTCGGTGTTGGCGGTCGCGGCGATCGGGGCCGCGGTCGCCCTGCCGGTCGTGCTGGTCGGCGTCGGAGGCGGCGTCGCCGCCCACGAGCTGGCGAGCCTGGAGGACACGGGCTACCAACTCGTCGTGAGCGCGCAGGGGCTCCACGGGATCGAGCACGCCCACGAGGACGCCGCCCGTCTGCTGGCCCTCCCGGACGTCGCGTACGCGGCGCCGATCCTCAGCGTGACGATCGACGTGTTCAACGCGAGCGGGAACGTCTCTCCGGTGCTGGCCGAAGGGGTGGTCCCCGACCAGTTCCTCCCGACGCTCGGCCCGACCGAGAGCGGACTCTTCCCCGATCCGCTGGGCCTCGGGGATCCGAACGACTCGTTCCACTACGACGACGGCACCTACGCGGGCAACGCGACGTACGACGTGCTGCTCTCCAGCACGTACGCGACGACGTTCCACGTCCGGAAGGGGAGCACCGTCGTCCTGTCGCCCACGACGAACGAGTCGGCGGGGATCGCCTACAACGTCAGCGGTTTCTTCGGCGTCCCGTTCACCCTCGCGCAGCCGAGCGGGGCCTTCGCCGCCCTGGTGCTGCTGTCGAATCTTCAGAGCCTCACCGGCTACGGCGGGGGGCCGCACCCGGTCGTTCCGGACGCGGCCGACACCCTCGAGGTGGTGACGACCCCGCAGGCGGCCCGTGACCCAACGACCCTGGCCCAGGTCGCTGCCGAGGTCCACCGCGCGCTTCCCGCCTACGCGGTCACGACCCTCAGTTCGGAGGCCGCGCAGCTGCAGTCGGCCGATGCGGTGCTCACCGGGTTCTATCTGGCGCTCTCGTCGGTCGGCTTGACGGTCGGGCTGCTGTTCCTCACCCTGGTGCTGGTCCGGCGCGTGGAACGAGAGCGGCGGTCGATCGGCATCCGTCGCGCGCTCGGGGTCCCCGGGCGCGCCATCGCGGGAGGGATCGTCCTCGAAGCGGTCGCCTTCGCCGCGGTCGGCGCCGCCGCCGGGGTCGCCGCCGGTGTCGTCGTCGTGGACGGGCTCGCCGCCTGGGGCACGGCGACCGTTCGAGAGGCGGCGCGGCTCGCCGAGTTCGGTCCGACGTTCCTTGCCGCCCTGAGCGCCGCCGTCATCGCCCTCGCCGCGCTCGCCAGCCTCGTCGCGGTCCGCTCGGCGAACCGCATCAACCTCCTGGAGGCGTTGCGGTGAGCCGACCGTCGGCCCCGACCGTCGAGCTCGCCGGCGTCAGCCGAACGTACGGGGAGCGGACGTCGGAACCGGTCCAGGCGCTCCGCTCGGTCTCGCTCACGTTCGAGCCCGGCTCGTTCACCTCGGTCGAAGGTCCGAGCGGCTGCGGCAAGACGACGCTGCTGAACCTGCTCGGGCTGCTGGACGCCCCGACCGCCGGCGAGGTCCGCTGGGACGGGACCCCGGTCGGGTCCCGGAGCGACCGCGAGCGCTCGCGCCTGCGGCTCGAGAGGGTCGGGTTCATCTTTCAGCGGTTCTACCTCCTCCCCACGTTGACCGCCGGCGAGAACGTCGAGCTCCCGCTCCGCTCCCGGGGCGTCCGCCGGGCGGACCGTCGGGCCCGCGCTGCGGCGCTCCTGGCCGAGGTCGGGCTGAACGGCCGGACGCGCGCGTTCCCCCACCAGCTCTCCGGCGGGGAGGAGCAGCGCGTGGCGATCGCGCGGGCGCTCGCCAACGAACCCGGCTTGCTGCTCGCCGACGAACCGACCGGCGAGCTCGACAGCGGGAACGCCGGGGTCGTGCTCGACCTCCTCGCGCGGCTCCGCAAGGAGCACGGGGCGACGCTCGTGCTCGTGACCCACAACCCGGCTGTCGCCGCTCGGGCGGAGCGGCACCTGACCCTCCGGGACGGCGAGGTCGGCCTCGCCGGACGGGAGCGGGCGTTCCCGCACCAGCTGTCCGGCGGCGAGGAGCAGCGCGTGGCGATCGCGCGGGCGCTCGCGAACGGGCCGGGGCTCCTGCTCGCCGACGAGCCGACCGGCGAGCTCGACTCGGCGAACACGCGCACGGTCCTCGACCTGCTCGGGCGGGTGCGGGCGGACCGGGGGGCGACGCTCGTGCTCGTCACGCACAACCCCGGCGTCGCCGCCCGCGCGTCCCGGCACCTCGCGATGGAGGACGGCCGGATCGTCGGGGACCGCCGGGAGGCGTGAGCCGTGGCGCGGATCGCCATTCTCCTCGAGGACCGCTGCCACCCGAAGGAGT
>JASHXN010000026.1 GCA_030043505.1 Thermoplasmata archaeon | reverse complement strand
GACAACCGCCGGGATCGTCTCGGCCGGCAGCGCGAGGTAGAAGACCCGGTTGCCCGGGAGCCGCTCCTCTCGCTCGAGCTCCCCGATCCGTTCGCCCAACCGCCGGTAGTCGAGCGGCGTCTCTCCGCCGAGCGAGCAGTAGCGCACGCGCCGCCGGACCCACGCGCGCGCCACGGCGGCCGGAACGCCGTCGGCGGTGAGCGCTTCCTCGGCGAGCTGGGCGTAGGCGGGGTCGGTGAGCGCCTGGCGGGCGACCCCGAGGAGGCGGAACGGGACGTCCCCGCCGTCGGGCGCCGGGGAGACCCGGTAGAGCGCGGGCAGCAGCTTGCGCCGCATCAAATCGCCCGTCGCCCCGAAGGCGACGAACAGGTGGGGCTCTACCTTCGGCGCGGCCACCGGTTCACCCGGGCTCGACCGCATGGCCCCCGAAGCGCTGGCGCATCGCGGCGAGCAGCCGTTCGGCGAACGGATCCGCCTGCCGGGAGCGGAGCCGGCGTTCGAGCGAGAGCATGATGACCGGCGCGGGGATGTCGAGCGCGAGCGACTCCTCGACCGTCCAGCGTCCCTCGCCGGAGTCGCGGACGTACGGGCCGATCTTCTCCAGCTCCGGCCCGGACGCGAGGATGTCGGCGGTCAGGTCGAGCAACCAGGAACGTACGACGCTCCCGCGGCGCCAGAGCGTGGCGATCTGGGCGAGGTCGAGCTTCCAGTCCGGCTTCGCGCGGAGCACGTCGAACCCCTCCGCGTACGACTCCATCAACCCGTACTCGATCCCGTTGTGCACCATCTTCACGAAGTGGCCGGCCCCGCTCCCGCCGACGCGGCCCCAGCCTTCCGTCGGCGACGGGGCGAGGCTCTGGAAGATCGGGGTGAGCCGTCGGCAGGCTCCCTCCGCGCCTCCGACCATCAAGCAGTAGCCCTCCTTCTCCCCCCAGATCCCGCCGCTGACGCCGGCGTCCAGGTAGTCGATCCCGACCGCCGCGGCTTGAACGCCTCGCCGGATCGAGTCGACGTACCGCGAGTTCCCGCCGTCGATGAGGGTGTCCCCCTTCGACAGCAGGCCCAACAACTGCGTGACGTACTGCTCGGTCGGGTCGCCCGCGGGGACCATCAGCCAGACGGCGCGCGGCGGGGTCAGCTTCGCGACGAGGTCCTGCAGCGAGGTCGCCCCGACCGCACCGGCGGCGACCGCCTGGGCGACCGAGTCGGGGTTCCGTGCGAACCCGACGACCCGGTGGCCCCCTTTCACGATCCGGGCCGCCATGCCGCCGCCCATCCGCCCCAACCCGACGATCCCGACTTCCATCTCGGACTCCCGGAACCCCCGCGCCCGAGAGCGGCGGAGTTCCAACGATTGGAGCGGGTCGGCCGATATGACGTACGCTTGCCGGGAGGCTACCCGGGCGCCCGGTCGAGGAGGCGGGCGAGGCGTTCGACGCCCCCGACGGGGTCCGGCCCGACGTTCACCACCGCCAGCCGGCGCCGGTGCTCCTCGAGCGCACCCCGGTCCCCGCGCGCCTGCGCGCGAATGATCTGACCAAAGGTGAGGCTCATCTCGGGCACGGGGAGCTCGACCGTCGGTTCGTCGACGATCTGCAGGAAGACGCCGCTCGGCGGTCCTCCCTTGTGCAGCTGTCCGGTCGAGTGCAGGAATCTCGGACCGTAGCCGAGCGCGACGACGACTCCGAGGCGACGCCGGAGCACCGAGACGAGGTGCTCCAGCGCGGCGGTCGTCGGCGACGTCGGGGCTAGGAACGCCTGGACCGCGACGTAGTCGCCGGCGTGCACGTCGCCCGACCACGCCCGGAGCGCCCGCGCCAGCTCGGCGGTCCCCTCGCCGAGCCCGTACGGTTCCGACGCGCGGGCCGCGGCGCCCGATCCCATCGCGGCCCGGGCGAGTTCCTTGGCGTGCTCCACGTCCGGCTGGTCGAACGGGTCGACCTCGAGGACGGCGCCGCACGCGGCGATGGCGAACTCCCACCGGAAGAACTCCGCGCCGAGCTCCGACCGCGCCGCGAGATGGAACCGGAGGACCGGCAGCCCGGCCGCCTCGCGGGCCGCGAGCGCCGCGTCGAGGGGCGGATCGCTCTCGCCGGCGAACTCGAGGCGTACGTAGACGGCGTCGCGGCCGGCCGGGAGCTCGGCCACGGGCGGCGGGTCGCCGATCGGGACAATGCCGCGGCCGATCTTTCCGAGGCTCTCCGCCACGAGCTGTTCGGCCCACGCGGGGAACGCCCGGAGCGCCGGGGACGGCAGGAAGACGACCTTGTCGTGCCCCGCCCGGGCAAGCTCTCCGAGCGTAGCGCCCAGCTGGAGGCCCGGGTTCCCGGCCGGGTCGGTCGTCGGCCCGCAGCGGCGCGCCATCGCGGCGGCCGCATCGAGGACCGGGGCGAGGTCGACCCCCGCGAGCGTCGCCGGGACGAGGCCAAAGACGGTCAGCGCACTGTACCGACCGCCGACGTCCGGGGGCGCGGGGAAGCACGCGCGGAATCGATGTTCTCGCGCGAGCGTCTCGAGCGGCGTTCCGGGGTCGGTGATCGCGACGAAGTTCTGCCCGCGCTCGCCGCCGTGGGTCGCGACCCGCTGCCACGCGGTACGAAAGAACGCGTTCGGTTCGAGGGTCGTTCCGGACTTGCTCGAGACCAGGTAGAGCGTCCGCGCAGGAGA
>JASHXN010000001.1 GCA_030043505.1 Thermoplasmata archaeon | reverse complement strand
CGGGACTTTACCCTCAGCTTGCGGCTCCTCGGCCTCCCCGCTGGCGGCTCGCCCGGGCCGCGGCGGTCGCCCTCGCGGTCGCCGCGGTGTTCGCGGCGGCAGCCGCGGGCGTGCTCGCGTACGAGGGATACGTCGCCGCCCAGCCGGCCGAGTACACGATCTCGGGCGTCGTCTACGAGCCCGCGGGCGACGCGCTCCGCCCGCTCGCCGGGGCCACCGTCTCCCTCAGCTCGAACGGCGGTCCGTCGACCTCCCGGGTCACCGGGCCGAACGGGGTCTTCGTCTTCGACCGGGTGCCGGCCGGCGGGATCGCGCTGAACGTCAGCGCCGCCGGTTTCAGCCCGGTCCTGGTCTACGCGTTCGCCTCCCGCTCGTACTCGACGCAGGTCCAGGGCCTCGGAGTGGTGCTCAGCCCCGGGCCGTCGGGGAACGAGACGGTCGACGCCCTCACCCCGTTCGGCGACCTCGAGACGCTCCTCGCCTACGTCGGCGGAGCCGCGGTCCTGCTGGCCGGCGCGGCGGCCGTCTCCGGCGCCGGGGCGTTCGCCCTGCGGCGGCCGGAAGGGGCCGTCCTCGGCGTGATCGGCGCCGGCGCCGCGGTCGCCGTGCCCGTCCTGCTCCTGCTCCTTTCGGTCTCCGCCGCGTATCCGGACTCGGGGTACGTCGGGGGCGTCGCGGGAGGAGCCGGCGGCTTCGCGCTCGCTCTGGGCACGGTGATGCTGGCGAGCCGCTCGCCGGCGCGCGAACCCGGGGCTCGAACCGGCTAGTGCGGGCCGTGGGCGCCGGTCGAGACCGTCCGCCGATGGGCCGAGAGCGGGCGGCGGCCGGCGAATCCCGCTTCCAGCGTATGGTAGAACCCGACCTCGGCCTCGTCGCTCTGCCAGCAGAGCAGGACGAGCTCGCCGTCGACGAGCGCGTAGAAGTCCACGAGACCGGTCTCGAGTCGCTTGACCTCGATCCCGTCCGCCCGGAGCGTCGCCACCGCCTCGTCCAAGCGCTTGGTAAGGTTGCGCCACTCCGCCTCCAGACGTCCGCTGAGACCGTGGTCCGGATGGTCGCGGGCGCCTAGCTCCTCGCCCCAGAACCGCGCGAGGCGCGCGAGCTCCGCGTGGACCTCCCCGAGGCGGCTCGCCCACGTCTTGAGCCGGGGGAGCAGCTCCCGCAGCGCCGGCAGCTCGGCGTTCGCCTGCTCGACCGTCCACAGGCGGGCGGGAGCTTCCCGCTCGCCCGTGGGTGCCGGCGGCGACCCCTCCCCGGTCATGGGCGCCCGTTCATTGTTGCGGTGGTATTTACGGGTGGTTTAACCCCGCGGTAACCGCCCCGCGGGCGTCGAACGGTGCCGCGGGACCGGGGACGCGCCAACCGTTATGGCCAACGCCCGGCTCGGTGACCGAAGAGCGTGCAGGCCGTCGTCAAGACGCAGCGGGGACCCGGCGGCGAGGTGCGCACCGTCCCCACCCCCGAACCGTCCGAGGACGAAGTGCTCGTCCGGGTCCGAGCCTCTTCCGTCTGCGGGACCGACGTCCATCTCTGGGAGTGGAACCCGTGGGCGGAGGCCCGCGTTCGGCGCATCCCCCTCGTCCTCGGCCACGAGCTCAGCGGCGAGGTCGTCCGCGTCGGACGGGCGGTCAAAAGCCTCGCCCCGGGCGACCATGTCTCGGCCGAGACCCACATCGTCGACGGCACCTGCTACCAGTGCCGGACGGGGCGGATGCACGTCTGCGAGAACGTGCAGGTCCTCGGCGTCGACCACGACGGCGTCTTCGCCGAGTACGCCGTCCTCCCCGAGCTCAACGCGTGGAAGAACGACCCGACGCTCGAGCCGGAGATCGCCTCCGTCCAGGAGCCGCTCGGCAATGCGGTCCACTCGCTCCTCCCCGAGAACACCGACGAGGACCTCGCGGGCAAGCGATTGCTCGTCACGGGCTGCGGTCCGATCGGTCTGATGGCGATCGCCGCGGGGAAGACGTTCGGCGCGGAGACGGTCGTCGCCACCGAGGTGAACCCGTTGCGCGCCGACCTCGCCCGGAAGATGGGGGCGGACGCGGTCCTGGACCCGACGGCCGAGGGGGGGCGTCTCGCCGAAAGGGTCCGCGAGGCGAGCGGGGGCCGTGGGGTCGACGTCGCGCTCGAGATGAGCGGTCAGCCGGCGTCGCTCACCCTCGTCTTCGACGCGCTCACCGCCGGCGGCCGGGTTTCGCTCCTCGGCCTGTTCGACCGGCCCGCGACGGTCGACGTCGACGGCGCGATCGTCCTGAGGGCGGCCCAGGTCCACGGGATCTTCGGCCGCCGGATGTTCGAGACGTGGTACCAGGTGAAGTCCCTGCTCGCGCGACCGGCGTTCCGCGAGAAGGTCCTCGCGATCATCACGCACCGTCTTCCGATCCCCGAGATCGCCCGGGCGATGGAGTTGATCGAGAGCCAGCAGGCGGCGAAGGTGTCGCTGGAGGCCCGCTGGTGAGCCCCGGCCGCGACCCGACGGCGTTCCTCGGCGCGGAGGTCCGCGAGCTCGTCGCGCAGGACCTCGACTGGAAGCTCAAGGTCCTCGCGGGCCCGAGCACGCCGCGCTGCACGATCGACGGCCGGCGCGTCCTGATGCTCTGCTCGAACAACTACCTCGGGCTCTCGACGCACCCGAAGGTCGTCGAGGCCGCCGTCGCCGCGCTCCGGAGCCACGGCGCGGGCTCGGGTTCGGTCCGCCCGATCGCGGGGACGATGGACCTCCACGTCGAGCTCGAGCGCCGGCTCGCCCGGTTCAAGCGCGCCGAGGCGTCGCTCGTCTACCAGAGCGGCTTCGCGACGAACTCGGGGCTCCTCCCGCAGCTGGTGGGCGAGGGGGACCTCGTCGTGAGCGACGAGCTCAACCACGGCAGCATCATCGACGGCCTGCGCCTCGCCCGGGCCGAGCGCGCCGTCTACCGGCACGCGGACGCCGCCGATCTCGAGCGGGCCCTCGGGGAGGCGGAGCGTCACGCGCCCGCGTACCGCCGGATCCTCGTCGTCACCGACGGGGTCTTCTCGATGGACGGGGACATCGCCCCGCTCCCCGAGATCGCCGGGCTCGCCGCCGAGCACGGCGCGATGGTCTACGTCGACGACGCCCACGGGGAAGGGGTG
>JASHXN010000025.1 GCA_030043505.1 Thermoplasmata archaeon | reverse complement strand
TCCGTCGCGGCCTCGGCCGTCTGCTTGCGCGGGGTCAGCTCCCGGTCGTCACCGGCTTCTTCGGTCGCAGCCTGGAGGGCCGGGTCGCGACGCTCGGGCGGGGGGGTTCCGACTACGCCGCCACCGCGATCGCCGCCCTCCTCGGGGCGAAGGACGTTGAGCTGGTCAAGCGCCACGTCGCGGTCCTTTCCGCCGATCCGCGCGAAGTGCCGTCGGCCCGGCCGATCCCGGCGCTCTCCTACGAGGAGGCCGAAGAGCTGGCGCAGTTCGGCGCTCGCGTGCTCCATCCGCTGACGATCGAGCCCGCCCGCGCGCATGGGGTGCGCATCACCGTGCGCTCGCTGGACGACCCCCGGATCGCCACGACGATCGGCCCCGCCCATCCGACGCGGCGGAACCGCGCGGTGACCGTCCTCCGCCCGCTCCGCCTGCTCCGGCTCCGGGTGCCCGGGGGCCGACAGCGCCCCGGGATCGTCGCGGAAGTCGCGGATCGGTTGCGCGCGGCCGAGGTGAACGTGGTGCAGCTGTTCACCTCCTCCGCGCTCCTCTGCCTCGTGCTCGAACCGACTGGAGTTGCCCGTGCCGTCCGAACGCTCCGGCCGATCACGGCGGACGCGGCGGCGGTCCTGGAGGGTCCGCACGACGTCGCCCTCGTGACGGTCATCGGAGACGGCGTCCTGAACGACCTCGACCGGCTCCCGACGTCGGCGGTCGCCGGGGCCGAAGGGTTCAGCGCCACCCCGCGCGCGCTGTCGATCGCCGTGCCCGCGCGGCGCGCGACGCGCGTCGTCCGGGCGTTGCACGCCGCGCTGGTCGCCCGGGGGTGAGGCCGACGGACGCGTGGGAGAAGTTCGCCGCCACGACCGCGAGCGCGGAGACGGCGGGGTACTTCGAGCGGGCCGCGACGGGCTCCGGTCCCGGGCGCGCCTGGTGGTTCACCGGAAGCGCGGAGGTGCTCACCGTCGGACGGAAGAGCACCCCGGAGGAGGTCGACCGTGCGGTAGGTCGGTTCCGGGCGCGGCACCCCCACGGCGCGGTGATCGGCTACCTCGGGTTCGACGCCGTCGGATTGTTCGAACCTGCCCTGCGTTCGTTCCCGGCCGGATCGCCGTTCCCGTTGGGGGAGCTTGCGTTGATCCCCCGGATCGCGACCGCGTCCGTGCCGCACCGTCCGCGCCGCCCGCTCCCGCGCGCCCCGCCCGCTACCCCGGCGGCGGACTCGCTGCCCCGGCCGCGCTTCCAGCGCGCGGTGCGAAATCTGGTCGAGGCGATCCGAGCCGGGGAGGCGTTCCAGGTCGTTCTCGCGCACCGTCACACCTGGACGCGGCCGGCCGACCTGCGCGCGCGCGCCGGCGCGCTCCGACGAGGCGAGCGATTCTCCAGCTTCTACTACCTCCGCTTCGGCGACCGGGAGCTGGTCGGCGTCTCGCCCGAGTCGGTCGCCGAGGTGGACGGCGCTACCGCCTACGTCGACCCGATCGCCGGCACGCTCCCCCGCGCGGGCCGGGCGGGACGACGGTCGTTGCGCTCCGACCCGAAGGAACTCTGCGAGCATCGGATGCTGGTCGACCTCGCTCGGAACGACCTGGGCCGGGTCGCGCGACCGGGCTCCGTGCGGCTCGCCTGGACGGAGCGGGTCGTGCGGTACGCCCGGCTCGACCACCTCGTCAGCCGCGTCGCCGCCCGCCTGCGGCCTCAGGTCACCCCCTTCCAGGTGCTGGGGGCGACGTTCCCGGCCGGCACGGTGAGTGGCGCCCCGAAGATCCGGGCGACCGAACTGCTCCGCACCGAAGAAGGGACCTGGCGAGGGCCGTACGGCGGTGCGGTCGCCTTCCTGGGTCCGGGGCACCGGTCGACGTTCGCCCTCGCGATCCGCTCGGGATTCGCCAGCGGCCGTCGGCTGTACACCGCGGCGGGAGCAGGGATCGTCCACCGCTCCGAGCCGACCCGCGAGTACCACGAGACGCTCGCGAAGCTCTCGGCCGTGGAGTCCGCCCTCGTCGGGGGTGGGCGGTGAAGGTGCTCCTCGTCGACCACGAGGACTCGTTCGTCCACAACGTCGAGCAGGCGCTGGCTGCGCTGGGCGCCGACGTGCTGTGCCTCCGCTCTACGGTCGAGAGCCGCCCGGCGGTCCGCTTCGACCCGGACGCGGTCGTGCTGTCGCCCGGTCCCGGACAACCGGGGGATCGGCGTCGCACGCGACTCTCCCGGGCGCTCCTGGAACGTTGGGAAGGCGAGCGGCCGTTCCTGGGCATCTGCCTCGGGCACCAGCTGCTCGCCGAGCGGTACGGGGCGCAGGTCGTCCGCGCCCGGGCGCCCGTGCACGGCGAGCGAACGCGGATCGTCCACGACGGACGCGGCGTGTTCCGGGGCGTGGGGTCGCCGATCGACGTCGCCCGGTACCACTCGCTCGTGGTCGCGCCGGCGACCGTGCCGCCGTCCCTCGAGGTCTCGGCGTGGGGAGGAGGTCACGTCGTCATGGCGTTGCGGCACCGGACCCATCCGGTCGAATCGGTCCAGTTCCATCCGGAATCGTACCTCACGCGCGAAGGTCCCGCCCTGCTGGCGAACTTCCTCCGCGAGGCGCATCGATGACGGCCGGGGTCCTGGCTCGCTTGCTCGACCCGGCGCCCCTGCGGCCCCCGGAGGCGCGTCGTGTGTTCGACGAGCTCGTGCGCCCGGCGACCGACGACCGTGAGCGGGCCGGGATACTGACCGCGCTCGCCGCGCGTCGGCTCCGGAGCTCCGAACTTGCGGAGTT
>JASHXN010000211.1 GCA_030043505.1 Thermoplasmata archaeon | reverse complement strand
AGCTGATCCAGGCGACGTACCAGCACGTCTCGAAGACGCTCGCCGGATTCCAGGCGGCGGTCACGCGGCTGCGCCGGGCGGGCGGGAACGCCTCCGTGGCGGAGAACTTCCTCTACCAAGCCCGGATGGCGCTCGACGAGGGCCGGCCGGTCGAGTCGCTGCAGCTCGCCTCCCGGAGCGAGAACGAGCTGGAGCGGGTCGACCTCCAGCAGCGGCTCGCCGAAGGGGCGCTCCAGGCGGCCGAGCGGTCGGTCCAGCGAGCGAGCCAGGAAGGGTTGGTCGCCGCGGAGGCGACGGACGAGCTCAAGGCGGTGGAGTCGGCGTACGCGCGCGCCGACTTCGTCTCGGTCTTCGAGCAGACGATCGCGGTCGTCGAGTCGCTCGCCAGCGCCCGGGACGGCTACCGGCACGCGCGGGACGCGCTCGGCAGCGCCGAGCGGCAACTGGCCGAAGCGACCGCGCTGGGCGCGGACGTGCGCGAAGCGTCCGGGCGCATCGCCGAGGCCCGCGCCGAGTCGTCGGCCGGCCGCTACGGCCCCGCGGTCCAGGTCGCGCACGAGGCGGCCGAGCAGGCCCGCTGGGCGATCGAACGGATGTTCAGCGTCCCGCTCGGGGAGCTCCGGCACGAGGTCGACGCGGTCAAAGCGGAAGGGGCGGGCGCCGAGGTCGAGCCGCTGGACGCGGTCGTCTCGGAGGCCGAAGCGGCGCTGCGCGCCGGCAGCTGGGCCCGCGTGCGCACGGCGCTCGCCCGCGCCGACGCCGCCAGCCGCCGCCTCTTCTCCGCCCTCGTGGACGCCCGTTGGCGCGAGGTCGACGCCGAAGCGGCGCGGCGGGGGAACGACACGCCCGCGGAGGCCGCCCGACGCACCGAGTTGAAGGCGCAGCTGGAGCGGCTAAAGGAGCGGCGCGACCTCGGCGAAGCGCTCCGCCTGCTCAAGGCCGAGTTGGAGGCGGTCCACGCGCGGGAGCGCGAAGCGGTCGCGAAGGCGGTCGCCGAGTTCCGCGACCGGCTCTGGGTCGGCGAGCGGCTGCGCGTCGACACGACCCCGGTGATGCAGCGGTTCGGCGAGGCGCGCCTCGCGCTGGACGGCGGGAGGTTCTCGGAGGCGAGCGCGCTGCTCGACCGCGCCACCGAGTCGCTCGTCGAAACGGTCCGGCCGGCGCTCGGGCGCCGGCGCAAGGAGCTCGCGAGCGAGGTGGCGTTCGCGGAAGGGGGCTTGCACGTCATGGTCGGCCCGGTGAAGGATCGCCTGCGCGAGGCGGACGAGCTGAGCGCGGTCGGCAAGGTGCTCGACGCGGCGCGCACGGTCCTGAAGGCGGAGGAGGAGCTCGGCCTGCGGAAGTCGCTCCACCGGGAACTGACGAACCTGCACTATCTCCTGGACGCGGCGCTGGCGCGGGCCGACGAGCGCGGCATCAACACGACGGAGGCTCGCAAGTTGCTCGCCGAGTCGCTGCAGCTCCGCGCGAACGACTACGCGGCGGCGCTCGAGAAGGCCCGGGAGGCGCTTCGCCTCCTGCAGCGCCAGGGGATCGCCGTCAGCGAACCGGGCGGCGGCGCTCCGTCCGGCACCGTCTGGCCGTTCCGTCGACCGCCGGGGACCGCCGGCGAGCCGGGGCGGGCCCCCTAGGGACGCGCGAAGCCGCCGCTGACCCCGACGCCGGGTGGCGTCGGCGGTGGGCGGGGCGGGCCGAGCGGGAGCCGGTCGTACTCTACGGTATGCCGGATGCCCCGTCGGCGCAACAGCTGGGAGACGTGCTCCGTGATCTGGACGACCTCCTGGCAGCGGGACGGCTTGGAGAAGTACATCTCCACCCGCCGCTCGTCGGCGAGCGGGAAGATGAGCCGGAGGCCGAACGGGTCCGGGCGGTTGTAGCCGACCGGCTTTCGGTCCCCTTTGAGGTCCCGCAAGTTCTCATCGAGCAGCACCTCCGGGAGCAGCGGGTCCGCCTCCCGAACGAACGGGCGGTTCATCTCGACGAGCCGCTTGTGGATCTCCGGATAGACGCGGACGAGGTCCTTGTACGATCGGCGAGGCTCGAGCAGGAGGTGCCCGCTCCGTGCCTTGACCGGCGGATTCACGGAGGAAGGAGTCGCGCCGCTCTCATAGGCTCTTCCGCTCGTGCGGCGAATGTCGGGCGCCCTCGCGAGCCGCCCGACGCGTCCGACCGGCAACGCTCAAACGGGGGGCCCGATACGGAGGCGGGCGCTCCCGTAGTCTAGTGGTCAAGGATAGAGGCCTCTCGAGCCTCTGACGCGGGTTCAAATCGGGGCGGTTTCGCCGCTCCGGGAAACTCCCGCCGGGAGCATCCCCTCTTTCTTCCTCGCGGTCGAGGACCGGCCCCGCGGCTCAGCGTCCGTGCTGGTCCCGCTCCAGGACCTTCCGCTCGACGGTCGCCAGAGTGACGGAGAGCGTCGACGGCGCGACGCCGATCTGGCGCGCCAGCTGCGAGAGGGTCACGCGGCGCGGGACCTCGAAGTAGCCGGACGTTACGGCATGCCTCAGGACCTCCCGCTGACGCGCGGTCAACCACGGGCGGGACTCGGCGGCGAGCCCGGGTCCGATCGCTTCCAAGCGAACCCCGGGGTCCCGCCGAAGCCGCGCCGCCAGCGCACGGACCTTGGCGGCGGGACCGACGACGGTCCAACGGGCGTCGCCGTTCTGCACCGGGAACGGAAACTGTCGGACGAGGCCATGGCTCCGAAGCAGCGGCAGGAACGTCGCCCCTTCGAAGAAGACCCGGAGGACCGCCTCATCCGCGTCCTCCCGAAGCGCTTCGACGCGATGGACTCCCGGAAGTGCCGCCAGCTCCGCGTGCCATCCGCCCGGTCGGCCCGGGGTCACGCGTACGGAGAACAGGGTCTCCTGCGCGTCCATCTCGAGGCGGTCGAGTACGTCGACGCGGACCGACGGGTGCGCTCGGGTGAACCGACCCAGCCACGACGCCGCGGGCATGCGGACCCGGAACCGCGTCGAGAGAACGTCCGCCCGTCCGGTCGTCACCCGCCGGGAACGTGAGCCGGACGGCGACCGGGGTGTCGTCCGGTGCGGCCTAGGTTGAGCGGCAGGAGGGGCACGCATGAGCGCCGAGTCCGTCGAAGGCATCCTGGGCGGGTTGACTCGTTTGCGCTCCTTCCTATCGGTACGAAACGTCTAGCAGCAAGGCCCAAGCTTCACCCCAGAATCCTCGAGCGTCGGGTCGCTCTCGTCCCCCGTGGGCGGTCCCGGCGCTCTCTCCTCCGTGACGACGTCAAACCGATATCCGGGTCGCGGCCCGTCGGATATCCCCCCACCGCGGACTCCGTACCACGCGCGCCGGAGCCGAGGCCCACCCCGCCGTAGCTCCGCCCCGGACGCACCGCAGAGTCCGCTCGCGGAAGCCTGACATGTCACTTCCGGGCGGGGGCGATGGAGCCCCAGGTGGGGAGTCTAGCCGTAG
>JASHXN010000024.1 GCA_030043505.1 Thermoplasmata archaeon | reverse complement strand
GGCGCGGCGAGTAGGACGACCACGAGCAGAGGGAGAACGAAGCGAACGGGGGTTCCCCCGACCGCGCGCATCGGAAGGACATGCGGAAACTGCTGATACGCTTACGGGTACTGTTTCAGACGGCGCGACGGGGGCTTTTCCCGTACGGCCGGCGGGTTTCAAGACCGCGACGATTCGAACGGAGCAACCCGACCTTGCGGCACATGCACCGTGGACGGACTCCGCGGTCCCCCTAGGCGGATCCGTTTCGGGAAGCGATGGGCCCAGTCGGATTTGAACCGACGACCTCCCGGTTATCAGCCGGGTGCTCCAGCCAGCCTAAGCTATGGGCCCTGGTCGCGGGGACGGTGGTTTGCCTTTAGCCGTTTTGGGCGGAATCGCTCGAAGTCCGGGGCGAACGCGAGCCCCGGGCTACACCCGGGCGCACGCCGCCCAGCGGACCCGGAATGGCGGTGCCTCGATCCCAGGAACGTGAATTTCGCGCCGCGGTCAACTGTCCGGAGCCTCCGTGGGCCCGGCGGGGCCGGCGGTTTCGGATCACTCCACCCTCCGCTTCCGGATAGGTTTCGCCGGAGGGATCGGATCGGCTGGGCTGAGGTGCCGACACCTCCTCCCCTCCGGACGGCGCCCAGATTCCGCGCCGAACGCCGGCGGGAGTAGATTCAATTACTGGTAACCACTCGCTAATGTAATGGCCGCGAGAAAAGCCGGGGTATCGCTGGTCGAGGCGTCCGCGAATCGGATCGTCGTGGACTCCCGCGTCGGTCGGATCATCATCGAGCCGGAGTCGGTCCGATTCCACCGCGCCGGGCGCGGCCGGGGTCGAGTCCTTCTCGGCCGCGGCGTCTCTGAATAGACGGCCCCTGCCCGGAAGGCGGTGAGGGCCCCTAGACCCGCCGGTGTAGCACGCCGGTCGACAGGGCCGTGCCTCGGCCGCGATCTGGATCCACCGTTCGCCCGCTGAGGAAAGTAAGCTAGGAAAGGGTTGATGGGCGCCGACCCGGCCCACCCCGGGCCGGCGCCCCTGGCCCCGCCCGCGGGAGCGGGCCGGGCCGCGCCGAGCGACCTACGAGGAGAAGCTGATCATCAGCCCCTTCGTGTTGTCCACGACACTGAACGTCCCCGACGACGGGGTGGGCGTTTCGCCATGGGGTCCCTTCACGGTGTAGCTGTACGTCCCGTTGCCAAGGTCGACCACGATCGTGCTCGTGTCCGACTTGTACGTCTTCTTGCCGATCTTGACGTCCCACGTGGCGCCCGGCGCCAGCCCCATCTCCGTGAACGTCACGGCGAACGTGTACGGCGAGAACTTGATCTTCACCGTCGAACCGCTCACCGTGCCGTGCTTGTCGTTGGCGACGTAGCCGCTGACCGGCGTGACCGTGTACGTCAGCCCCGCGCCCTTCACGACGGAGAAGACGATCGAGGTCGTCGTGCTCGTCTCGGTGGCGTTCAGGTCCCAGTCCGTCGGGCTCGTGCCGTTGATCGTCACCGACCACGCGGTGCCCGTCGGGAGGCCGGACTCCTTGAACGTCAGCTTGTGGTAGCCCTTCGCCATCGCGTACGTCAGGCTCACCGACACGGGCGCTCCGTCGACCTTCAACGAGGCCGGGGGCATCCCGGTGATGACCCAGCCGGTCGGCGAGTCGTAGCCGAGCGCGTACGTTCCGTCCGGCAAGTTGACGGTGTAGCTGCTAGCGGTCGAGTCGAACAGCCCGAAGACCTGCGCGCCGGCCGTCACGAGGTCGACGCTCCAGACCAGTCCGCTCGGCAGGCCCTTCTCGGAGATCGTCACCGCGTAGAACGCCGTGTACGGCGTCAGCGGCACCGCGTCCCCGCCCGGGAAGATGTACGTCGCGTAGTAGTAGTACGGACCGTAGACGTCCACCAGCAGCGTCGGCGCGTTCTCGTCGTACGTCACGCCGAACGGATTGTTGGCCCCGTTGTACGGGTTGAACGCCACGCCGTAGTCCCACCAGTAGTTGCCGCCCTGGTAGCTCGTGCCGATGATGCTGCCGGTGAGCGGGTCGTTGGGGAACCCGCTGGCGTAGTTCACGTTGGTCGCCGGCTGCTCGGCGAGGTTCCAGGTCGTGGTCGCGCCGAAGTACTCGGGGTAGCCCGTGTACAGGTTCAGCGGCAGCGTCCACGCGGTCGTCGGGGTCGCCACGTAGTTGTTGTAGATCAGGTCGTTCGTCTCCGCGACCTCGATGCCGAGGCTGAAGTAGTACGGGACCAGCGCTGCGGCCGACGACGGGGTGCCGACGGTGTTGAAGTAGTTCCCCCAAACGGTGTTGTTGCCGCCGGCGAAGTTGACGGCGCCGAACGCGGTGCCCCCCACGAAGAGGACGAGCGCGCCGGCCTGCGTGTTGAACGTGTTCCCCGCGATCAGGTTGTTGCTGCTGTCGTAGAAGATCACGTTGAACGTGTCGAAGTCGGCCGGGTAGAACACGTAGTTGTCGAACCAGCCCGAGATGTTCTTCGCGTTCGTCAGCGCCAGGTTCGACACGCCGTCGAACCAGTACTGCAGGTCGTTGACGGACGGCAGGTCCGGGCCCGGGAACTGGAAGTCGTTCGTCGCCGTCGCGAACGACGGCGGGTCGTTGAGCGCGACGCTCGCGGTCGTCCCGTAGAAGAAGACGCCCGGATACGCCGGGAAGCCGTAGTCGTTGTACAGGCCGAACGCCGAGTCGATGACCCCGTACTGGTTGTTCACGATCTGGTACGGGCTCGTCGGGGTGCCCGCCCCGGCCGTCGACAGCGCCGCGAGGCCCGCGTTGTTGAACGCCCACAGCGGCGTGTAGATCCCCATCGCCGAGCTCGGGGTCAGGCTGATCGTCAGCGTCTGCGGTCCCGTCACGTCCAGCGTGGTGATGACGGGCACGTAGTCCGACAGCTCGGTCTCGAGGGTGTACGTCCCCGGCTCGAGGTTGAGGACGTTCGTGTACAGCTCGGGAGCGACCGCGAACTCGGAGACGGTGAAGTTCGAGCTCCAGCCGCCGCCGGTCGCGACGAGGTTGAAGGCGTTCGTCGGGGTGACGTGGAGCGTCACCGGGTACGAGCCGCTCGGTCCGGTCGCGTTCCACAGGCCGGTGAGGACCGACGGACCGGTCGTCATCGTCCCGTAGGTCGTCGGGCCCGCGCCGAGCATGCCGTCCGACGCGGTCGTCCAGGCGACGTTCGCGCCGGTGTCGGTCTCGCCCGTCTCGCCGCCGTAGCTGTACGCCGAGGGAACGCTGACGTACTTGCCGTCGGAGAGGTAGGCAAGGCCCAGGGTCGCGTCCGCGCCGAAGAGGGTCGCCTGGCTGCCGCCGCCGGGGCCGCCGAAGTCGACCTCGAAGTCGTCGGTCAGGCCGATCGGGTTGTAGGTGAACCCGTTCGCCGTGTAGTTGGACGGCGTCGTCAGCGGCTGGCCGCCGACCGCCGCGGTCGAGTTGAAGACGACCCAGTCGTACGGCGCAGCGAAGTCCTCGCTCGGGTTCAGCGGGTTGGAGAAGGCGACGTCAAAGCTCGCGTTGTCCCGGCCCCCCGACAGCGTGGAGTTCATCCACAGCGTCAGGTTGAACGGGTAGCTGACGGGGAACGGCACCTCGGCGGCGGCGTAGTAGTAGTCGGTGCCGACCTGGTGGCCGTACGGCCCGTGCGAGTAGAAGACGTTCGTCGTGAGCGGCCCGCCCGTGAAGTTCCAGACGTTCGTCTCGAACTCCAGCAGCTGGGCCGACGGGAAGTAGACGATGACGTTCTGGGTCCAGAACGAGTACGGACCCTGGCCGAAGAGGGTGATGTTGGAGAGCACCGCGTTCATCTGGATCGTGAACGCGTCCGGCGACGTGTCGACGAGGTTGATCGGGACGACCCCGGTCGAGTTCATCTCGATCGTCGACTCGACGCTCGTGGTGTTGAGGATCGTCGGGACGACCTGTCCCCCGACCCCCGCGCTCAACCCGTAGTAGGCCAGCCCCATCGGGGCCGGGCTGCCGGAGTAGAGCGGGACGACGTGGCCGGCCGCCCGGCTTTCCGCGACCTGCGCGGGGGTCGCCGAGGCGCGCGGCACAAAGACGTTGTACGACTTCAGGCCCGCCGCCTGAGTGGCGGCGATGGCCGAGGCGGCCATCTCGGAGCCGAGATTCCCGGTGGTCCGGGCGACGGTCGAGGGGGCGTTCGTCGGGGCGGTTGGCGCGGCGGGCGCCGGAGCGCTCGCCGGGGCAACCGCGGGGCTGGCGGCCGGTCCGCTGACGTGAGCGGCCGGCAGCGTGGTCACCGCGACCAGCGCCACCGAGCTCACCATCAGCACGGTCGCTAGCAGCACGAGCGTTGCAGTCTTCGATCGCTGGGCTAGCATGGGTGCCCGCGCAGGTGCACTGGCCCCTTTAACCTAGCGTAACAAGGTATCCGTCGCCACGGAACGCGTTCCGCTTGACCGGCCGTATCGGACCGTAGACGGTCGCGGAGCGAGGTTTTCCGGCGACCGTGCTGCCCCCGAGGCCGCCCGCAGGGGATCGGGTGCGACCGAGCAAGCTACAGCTCGTCCGGACGCAGGTCCCGAGAGGACCGGCGCGCACGAGGCGCGGGCGGCTTTTTCGGCGGGGGCGCGGCGGGGCTGCCGGTGGTTTGCGTCCGCCGGCCCGCCGGCGCCGGACTCGGTAGACGCAGTACCAGATCGCGGCGAGCGCCGGCGCGCCCACGACCAGCGCGTAGCCGAGCACGCCGAGCCCCAGCGGTCCCCATCCCGGCTCGGTGACCGTGATCGTGATCGGGGAGACCGCCCCCGCCACGTGCAGCGTGCCGTGGGACGGTCGGGCGTCGTAGCCGAGGGGGAGGTGGCCGACCGACCAATTGTACGTTCCGTTCGGCTGGTAGACTCCCCAGTTCTGGAACGAGCCGCTCTGGCTCACGTTCCCGAACGAGATCGTGAGACGCGGCGGCGTCTTCGGCAGGACGAAGAGGAATTCGACCAGGTACGTGCGCTGCTCGATCGTCACGTACACGGTCGCGGCGGTGCGCGAAACCGTGACCGAGCCGCTCGCCTTCGTGGGGTAGTAGCCCTTCGCCGCGACCGCTACGTGGTAGGTGTAGGTGCCGTAGCTCAGGTTCGCGGTGTACGTGAGCGCGGTCCCGGCGTGCGACGGCTGGCCGGTGATGTTCACGTACCATCTGAACAGCAGCTGGCTCCCCTTGTGCGGGCCTTTCGCTTCGAACGTGGCGGCCCCGAGCGCCGGCCCGATCGACAGCGTCACCTGGACCTCCGTTCCGGCAACCTTCACCGTGCCGGAGGCGGGTAGGGAGGTCCAGCCGGCGACGGACGTCGCCGCGGTCCAGGTGTACGAGCCGTTCGGGAGGGCGGTCGCCAGCGTGCTGACGTTCCCGAGCGCCGCGAGGGAGTAGCCGTTGGAGAGGTTCACGTACCAATGCGAGGAGGCCGACGCCCCGGTTTGGAGGAACTCGACCGGGTACCACGGCTGCGCGACCTGGTACACTCCCTGGTCGCTCGCCCCCGACGCGTACGCGTACGACGCGGTCCCCGCGCCGGTGACGGTGAACGCCAGGTTCACCGCCGACTCGCCGGTCTGGGTGTTCGACTCGTTCACCAGCCCCAGTTGCGCGAGCGCGAACACCGTCGAGTTGAGCTGTTCGGTGTAGGCGGTCACGGTCCCGGCGGACGGAGATCGGAACGTGCCCGTCCCTCGGGACGGCCCGCCCACGACCACGAGCTGGGGAGCCAGGAAGCCGAACGGGCTCGTCGTCGTCCGAGGGCCGTCCGTGTACGTCGTGCCTTGCCAGGAGTACGAGTAGCCGGTTCGACCGATGATGTAGGCGGCGCCCGGGACCGGGATCGTGAGAACGTCCGCCCCCGGGACGCCGTACGTGAACTTCACTTCGGCCGGCGTCGTCCCCTTCGCCGGGGTCAACGTCGTCGTCATCGTCACGGAAAGGGGCAACTTCTCGAGCACCCCCGCGGCGGGGAACCGGTCGTCGAACGTGACCAGGGCCGGGTAGAGCCCCCAGAACGGGTAGGCGACCCATCCGGTGAAGTTCATCGCCCAGCCCCCCGAGACCTTCTGCGCGTAGATCACGCTCTGGACCCAGTAGATCGGGTCGCCGAGCGGGCTCGCGAGGAAGAAGTTCTGCTGGACGGAGGCGTTGTAGGCGGTGTTCACCGCGGAGCCGATCGTCGTCGTCACCGACATCGAAGCGAGGTGGACGATATCCTCGACCCCGGCAAGCTCCCCGTACACCGGCTTCTGGGCGACCGGCAGCGCGTACATCGTGAGGTTGTAGGCGTCCAGCGAACCCCAGCCGCTGACCAGGTCGTAGCCGCCGGAGGCCGAGTAGAAGTCGTTGCGGCCACTCTTGATGTCGTTGAAGACGAGCGTCGGGAGGCCGAACGCGTACGCCCCCGACACCGGCGGCGTGTACTCCTCGGTGGCCAGGGCGTACACCTCGGGATCGGCGTACCCCAGCGGCGCCTGGCGGTGGTAGCGGAGCGCGTGATCGACGACCGCCAGCAGCCCGGCGACGATCCCGGCCGCCACCGCGGTCCCGGCCGCGGTGCGGTATGGTCCGGCGCCGGAGACGTTCGTCGCGTCGTACTGGATCCCGTCGACGGTCAGGGTGACGAGACTGTTGTTCGCGAAGGCGGTCACGTCCGGCATCCCCCGGCCGACCCCCTTCAAGAGGGCGTTCGCGGGCGAGCTCTTCTGGAACGCCGGCTCGGCGTAGACGGCGCTGACGCCCCCGGCCGTCCCGAGCGGACCGCCGTCGGCGGTGTCGGCGGAGCTGACGTTCCAGACCGACTGCGCGGCGACGTGCAGGGTCGTCGGGTCCAGCTTGACGGTCGTGCCGCCCACCGCGAGGGCCCCGTCCGTCTCGGTCGCGTCCGAAGCCGGAAACTCCGTCCGGGTCCCTACCCAGGCGGAACTGTGCGGATTGTCGCCCGAGTCCCCCACCGCGGCGACGACCGTGATCCCGCGGGCCTGGGCCTGGGTGAGCTCGTCGGACCAGGCGGTGGAGGTCGTGTCCGTCGTGCCCCATCCCACCGAGACGACCGTCACGTTCCCCAGGCCGTCGCGCACCGCCGTCGAGAGGTTCGTCGGGGGGCTCAGGACCGTCGCGAAGGCGGCTTCGAGCCCGGCGATCGAGGGTCCCGGGGCTGCGACGGCGTAAATCGGAGCGCCCGGAGCCATCGCCCCCATCGCCTCCAACTCGGCCGTGTTCGTCGCGACGACCCCGGTCGTGTCCCACGACGCCCCGCAGCCGGGCGCCGGCGCCCCCTCGACCGACACCGGATACACCGTCGCCGTCGGCTCCCCCGTGGGAGTGGTCGTGGCGAAGAACTCCGACAGGTCGGCCGGGTCGTACGCGCCGACCGACTCACCGGTCGTCAGGGTCGCGCACGCCGTCGTTTGGTCCGACCCGCCGTACGCCCCCGACCAGACGAGCGCCGCGAGCGTGTCGTTCGTCGGCGCGCCGAACTGGTCGAGGAGGCCTTCTTCGTCGTAGCCGACCTGCAGGTCGGACGGGTACACTTCCTGAACTCCGCCGACCGTCACCGGGGTCGGGTACGCGCTCCCGGAGGGGCTGAGGGCGGACGGCTGCGCCGCACCGGAGAGGGGTCCCGAGACCGACCCCCACGCGACGACGGGCGCGGCGGAGCCGGGTCCGACGCCCACGATCTCACCGACGAGCCCGGCGAGCGGCGACGGCAGCGTCGGAGGCGAGGAGAAGGCCCAGTATCCGCCCTGGGCGCCGGCGTATTCGCTTAGCGAGGCGCCGAACGCGCCGCCGAGACTGGATCCCGTTGCGTCGAACTCGATCGCGAGCCGATCCGGGAAAGTGGTCAGGGAGGCGATCCCTTCGCTCCGGAGGTAGCCGACCAGCGCCCCGTACAGCCTCTCGCTGGGAGCGAACTGCTCGGTGAACTGCGCGGCGGTGAGATAGCGGTGGTACTCCGACGAGTTCGGGTCGTCCAGCGCGGCCAGCAGGGCTTGAAGTTTCGAATCGTTCGAGAACTGGAGCGACAGCAGGACCGGGACCGTCGAGCTTGCGGTCGCGAGGGGGACCGCGCCTTGGGACGGTTCGTCCGCGGCGGCTCCGAGGACGGCCGCTCGCGGCCCGAGGCTCACGGCGTCGGGGAGGCTCGGGGCGGGTCCTTCCGCCGTCGGGGGCGGAGCCCCGGGCCTTGCGGTGGAAACGGCGAGCACCGGGCCGCCGACCACGGCGGCGGAACCGACCAGGATTCCGAGGAGCAGAAGGACCCGGGCGGCGGGAGCGACCCGCCGAGCCGGAGATTGATAGAGACGCATGTCCATCAGCCCGTCGCAGGCTGGGACTGCTGGGAACCGCGCGCCTTCGATAAGGGTTATTGGCCGCCGGAGGCGGGCCACAATCGTCGCGCGGCGACGCCCCGGAGCAGCTCGCTGGGCCCATGGGCGATCGCGCCGCTCCGCACGTCGCGCCAGCGCTGCTCGTGCGGCAGGCGCCCGGAGTACCCCGCGCCCCCGTGGAACTGGACGCAGTGGTCGAGGACCCGCAGCGCGGTGCGGGTCGCCCGGACCTTCGCCATCGCGGTCGCGGCTCCGGCGTCCTCTCCCCGGTCGAGGCGCGCGAGCGCGGCCTGCGTGAGCAGCCAGTCGGCTTCCAGCGCCGCCCCGTCGTTCACGAGTGGGTGGGCGACCGCCTGCTGGTCGGCGAGGCGTCGTCCGAACGCCTTTCGCACGCCGACGTCGCGGACCGTCTCTTCCCAGGAAGCGCGGGCGACCCCGAGATAGATCGCAGCGAGCAAGCCCCGTTCCCGGTCGAGCTCGGGCCGCAAGTAGCCGAACGCGGCCCCCTCCTCCCCGATCCGTGCGTCGGCCCCGACGCGGACCCGGTCGTAGCGGACGCGGCCTCGCCGCTGCCATCTCTCGCCGAGGTCCGGAGCGTCGAGCTCCCGGTGGACCCCCGGAGCGTCCTGCGGAACAAGGAAGGCGCAGATCCCGTCCCGACGAGCGGTACCCGGGAGGCGGGCGTAGACGATCGCGGCCTCAGCGTCGGTGGCGAACGCCACCTCGCTCTTGACCCCCGTGAGCTCGTAGCCGTCCCCGACCGGACGGGCTTCGGTGCGGAGGGCGGTCGCGTCCGAGCC
>JASHXN010000023.1 GCA_030043505.1 Thermoplasmata archaeon | reverse complement strand
GGCGGGCGTTCTCGTTGAGCAGCAACCGGCTCTGCGTCGAGACCCGGTACGTGTCGGAGAGGTCCTTGCTGAGCTGGTGGGACGACCGGGCGAACGTCTCGACCGACTCGCCGATCGGCTTCCACTTGGCGTCCAGATCGGTGAGCAGCGCGGTGCCGATCCGCTCGCGGCCCTCGGTCAGGCCGTGGTCGACCGACCCTTCGACCGTCTCCTTGAGGCTCGTCCGGAGCCCGCCCAGCTCGCCCTTCACGTCCTCGGAAAGCCCCCGCTGGCTCGTTTCGATCCGCTGCATCCGCTCTTCCAGGGTCTGCAGCCGACCGGTCAGGTTCGTGTAGGCGGTCCGAACGAGCGTCGTCAAGCTCGCCTGGCTCAATTCCTGCGCCCGGAGCAGGAGGTGGAGCACCCAGTGCTCCCGCCCCTTCGCCTCGGCCAGGGGGCCCCGATCGACGCGATCGCGCACCTCGCGGTCGTCGAGCATCGCCTGCAGCTCCTTCAGCACCTCGACGCGGATCGTCGAGGGCGGCGGGGAGCCGGGCGGCGGAGTACCGGCCATCGAGCGGCGATGGGGGTCGTTTGCCTATATACGTTGGCCGCGAACGCCACGGCGCGGCTCGCCGGCCGGGAGCTCCGCGTCGGCTTCCACGACCCCAGAAGGTAACGTGCTTACGTCCCGGTTCTCGAACCTAAAGGACTAATACCGGCACCCCAAGTTCTGCGCGTCGGAACGCCCCGGGAAGGCGCACCGGCAACAACCGCAGGGGGAAGATCCAGATGCCACGACCGGCGAAAGCAAAGGCGAAGCGACGTATCGGATTGGCTGTGTACCTCGAGCCCAACGTTCTACGACGGCTCAAGGACGCGGCGGACCGCGACCGACGGTCCGCGTCGACCCAGGCCGCGATGTACATCGAGGCCGGGCTGGGCATCAAGCGCTAGGCGCGCGGATCAGCCGGCGCCGCCCGGCGCGGGCGGCGGCGTGTCCGACTCGAACCCCGGGCCTAGGAGCTCGCGCGCGACCAAGAGGCGACGGATCTCCGACGTTCCCGCCCCGATCTCGAGCAGCTTCGCGTCCCGGGCGAGCCGCTCCAGCGGCAGGTCCCGCATGTAGCCGTAGCCGCCGTGGATCTGCACGGCCTGGAGCGCGGCGCGGGTGGACGCCTCCGAGGCGTACGTGAGCGCGGCGGCGGCGGCCGCCCGGCGTCCCGGCTCCCGGACCACTTCCTCGAGCGCCGCGTACAGCAGCAGCCGCGAGGCGGTGAGCTCGGTGTACATGTCGGCGAGCTTCTCCTGGACGAGCTGGAACCTCCCGATCGGCTGACCGAACTGGACGCGGTCGCGAGCGTAGGCGACCGACCGCGCGAGCGCCTCCTCCTGGATCCCGACCGGGATCGCCGACAGGACGGCCCGCTCGACGTTCAAGCCGCTCATCATGATGCGCACGCCGGCGTTCTCCTCCCCGAGACGGTCCGCCACCGGGACCCGGACGTCGTGGAAGGCGAGCTCTCCCGTCGGCGAGCCGCGCATCCCCATCTTGTCGAGCGAGCGCGACACGGAGAACCCGCGGGCGTCCGCGCGAACGAGGAACGCGGAGATGCCACGGGGACCCCGGTCGGGGGCGGTCTTCGCGTAGACGAGCAGCACCGAAGCGACCGGGCCGTTCGTGATGAACTGCTTGGACCCGTTGAGGACGTATTCGTCGCCCTTCCGCTCGGCCCGGGTGCGGATCGACACCGCGTCGGAGCCGGCGTCCGGTTCGGTCAGCGCGAGCGCCCCGACCTCGCGGCCGGCGGCGACCGCCGGTAGGAATCGCTGGCGCTGTTCGGGGGAGCCGTTCCGCGCGACGTTGTCGGCGAAGAGGTTCGAGTGGGCGCCAACGCTCAGCGCAAGGGCCGGGCTGGCGCGCGCGATCTCCTCGAGGATGAGCGCCTGCGCACGGTACGCGAGGGCAAGTCCTCCCACGTCCGTGGGCAAGGTCGGCGCGAGCAGTCCGGCCGCCCCGAGACGCGCGAAAACGTCGCGCGGGAAGTAATCCTCCCGGTCCATACGGTCCGCGACCGGCGCGACCTCCCGCTGGACGATCTGCCGCGTCGCGTCCCGCACCGCAAGCTCGTCGGGGGAGAGCGACAGGTCCACGCCGCGCGACGGACCCCCGAGGATAATGCCTCTTCGCCGTCACCGCCCCCGGGCGCGCCCGCCGGCCCGACGCCACGCCAGGTGACGCTGCCAAGACGGCTTCGTCCGCGGGAAATCCGAACGGTAGTGCGCCCCGCGGCTCTCCGTCCGCTGTCGGGCCGCCCGGGCGACCAGGGACGCCGTGAGGGCGGCGTTGGCGACCGGTCCGGCGAGGGCATCGCCCCCCGCCGGTTCGGTTCGGGCCCCGATCTCCTCGAACCTTCGGAGGGCGTGCGCGAGGCCGGCCGCGTCGCGGACGATCCCTACGTGGTCCCAGAGGAGGTCGCGTACCTCCTCCAGCCACTCCGGTTCTCCCGGGCTTCCCGCGCCGCCGACCGGCACGGCGACCGCCCGCTCCGCGAGCTTCGGGCCCCCGGCCCGCGGCTGCCGGAGGTCCCGGGCGGCCCGTTCCCCGAAGACGAGCCCCTCGACGAGCGAGTTGCTCCCCAGCCGGTTCGCGCCGTGGACCCCGGTCGCCGCCACCTCTCCCGCCGCCCACAGGCCCGGGATCGAGGAGCGGCCGGCGAGGTCGGTGCTGACGCCCCCGATCATGTAGTGCGCGACCGGCGCGACGGGGATCGGCTCGCGCGACGGGTCGAGCCCGTGGGCGAGGAGGAAGTTCGACACGGACGGGAATCTCGCGAAGAGCAGGTCGCGCGGCAGCGCCGTAGCGTCCAGGAAGACGCGGCGCTGCCCGGAGCGGGCGATCTCCCGTTCGATCGCCCGGGTGACGACGTCCCGCGGGGCGAGCTCGGCGTCCGGGTGCTGCCCGAGGAGGAACCGCTCGCCGGCGTCGTTGCGCAGCACGGCGCCCTCGCCCCGGAGCGCCTCGGTGATCAGGAACCTCGGCGCGCCTTCCCGCGCGAAGGCGGTCGGGTGGAACTGAACGAACTCCATGTCGCTCACCACCGCCCCCGCGCGGAACGCGACCGCGATCCCTTCTCCGGTGGCGACGGCCGGGTTCGAGCTCTGGCGGTACAGGCTCCCGACGCCGCCGGTCGCGAGCACGACCGGCCGGGGGGTGTCGACCTCGACGCCGGTCCCCGTCGCGCTCGACAGCACCGCCACCGGTCCGTCGCGTCCTCCGGGCCGCAGCGCCCGCAGGATCGTGCGCTCGCGGACCTCGATCCCTCCCTCGAGGACCCGGTGCCGGAGGGTCTCCTCGATCGAGTATCCCGTCGCATCCCCTCCGGCGTGCAGGAGGCGGGAGCGGGAGTGGGCGGCCTCCCGGCCGAGCGCGATCCGACCTTCCACCGTGTCGAACGGCACCCCGTAGCGGACCAGGTCCGCGATGCGGGCCGGCGCCTCGTCGGTCAGGATCCGGGCCGCCGCGCGGTGGACGATCTCGTCGCCCGCCTTGACCGTGTCCTCGAAATGCAGGTGCGGGGAGTCGTCGGGCCCGATGGCGGCGGCGATGCCGCCCTGCGCGTAGCGCGTGTTCGACTCCTCGAGGCGCGACTTCGTGACGATGGTCGGCCGAAGGCCGAGCTCGTGGCACCGGAGGGCCACGTACAGCCCGGCGATGCCGCTGCCGATGATCAGCGGCCGGCGCGCAGCCTCGGTCACCTTCCC
>JASHXN010000210.1 GCA_030043505.1 Thermoplasmata archaeon | reverse complement strand
ACGAGGACGGCGCCGCGGCGGGACGAGCGGTCGCGCGACGGCTGGGCGAGCTCGCCGCCCGAGCCCTCGGGGAGCGCCGGCGGTTCTCGGTCGCCGTGTCGGGGGGCAAGAGCCCGGAGGCGATGTTCACGGCGCTGGCGGACGCGAGCGCGGACTGGGACGTCTGGTCGGTCTACTGGTGCGATGAACGCCTTGTGCCCGTCTCCGACCCTCGCAGCAACGCGGGTCTCGCTGAGCGGCTGTGGCTGGCCCCCGCGAAAGTCCCGACCAGCTCCGTCCATCGTGTCCCTACCGAGCTCACCCCGGAGCAGGCCGCGGACCGGTACGAGGCGGAGGTGCGGAGCGACTGTCCGGGCGGGCTCGACGCGGTCGTGCTCGGGGTCGGGCCCGACGGACACACCGCTTCGCTCTTCCCCGGCTCCCCGACCCTGCAGGAGCGGGAGCGGTGGGTCGTCGCCGAGCCGCACCCGGGGCTCGAGCCCCGCCTCCCGCGCGTCACTCTGACGCTGCCGGCGCTCGGTCGGGCGCACTGCGCGCTCTTCCTCGCGTGGGGCGCCGACAAGACGCCGACCTTGCGGCGGATCTTCAGCGACCCACGGCGCGGCTCCGACGCCGCCGACCTACCGGCGGCGCGCGTCGCGGCCGGGACGGTCGAGTGGCACGTCGACCGGTCGGCCTGGCCGGCCGGGTGACCGGCCGGACCCGTTCGCCCCCGGCGTCCCGGGCCGCGGAGGGGGCACTCTCCGGCGCGGAGAGCTGGGGGAGACCCATGCGCCGCACCAGCTGGGCGAACCGACGGTCGCGCCGGAGCCCGTCGAAGCGCGGCTCGACCGCGACCCAGGTCAGCCAGCTCGAGCGTTCCTCGAACGCGCGGTCGAACCACCGGAACGCCTGCTCGGCGTCGTTCAATCCGACGTACACCAACCCGATCCAGTACGACGGGACGTACTCCCGCTCGGAGCGTCGCAGCAGCTCCTCCAGCAGCGCGCGCGCCTCGCCGGTACGGCCGGCGCTCGCGTAGGCGTGCGCGAGGACCGCCGTGGCGATGGTGCTGCGCTGGGAGAGCTCGACCGCCCGCCGGACCTCGGCGATCGCCTCGTCGTACCGACGCTCCTCAAGGTACGGCCGCCCGAACCAGAGGTGCGCCAGCACGAACGTAGGATCCAGCTCGAGCGTCCGGCGGTACTGGGCGATCGCCTCGTCGTTGCGCCGCGCGAGGTAGAGCACGTGGCCGAGCCCCGTGTTGATCGCCAGCGAGAGCGGATCGAGCGCGAGCGCCTCTTGGACTTCCGCGATCGCCTCGGAGAACCGGCCGAGCGCCTTCAGCAGGTCGGCGTACTGATGGTGCGCGGGCGGGAAGCGGGGGTTCAGCGCGACGGCGTGGCGGAACGCCTCCTCGGCGCCCGCCCAGTCGCGGTCGTACTGTCCGCGGACCACCCCGAGCGCCGTGTACGCCTCCGCGCTCTCGGGGTCGAGCTCGAGCGCGCGCTCGGCCTCGGCCCGCGCGAGCGGGAACGTCTCCTTCGGCCGGCAGAATTCGAGGAGCGCCTGCGTCGCGTGAACGTCCGCGAGGCCGGCGTGGGCCAGCGAGAACTCCGGGTCCTGCGCGAGGGCCGCGCGGTACTCCGCCGCGGCCCGGTCGAGGCTCTCGGCCGTCCTGCGGTTCCAGAAGTAGCGCCCCCGGAGGTAGTGTTCGAACGCGGCCGGGACGGCGGTGCTCGGGCGCCCGACCGCGGCGACCTCGCGCGGGGCGAGCCGCACCTCGAGCGACGCGGCGATGCGGCGCGCGATGTCGGCTTGCACCCCGAAGACGTCGGCGAGGCGGCCGTCGTACGCCTGGGACCAGACCGGGGTCTCGGACCGGGCGTCGACGAGCACCACGGTCAGGCGCAAGCGGTCGGCGGCGGTGCGGAGCGTCCCCTCGAGGACCGCGCCGACCCCGAGCTCTCGGGCGATCTCGGAGGACGGCTTCTTCGTCCCCTTGTAGCGCATCACCGTCGAACGGGCGAGGACCCGGACGCCGGCGACCCGGGCGAGCCGGACGATCAGCTCCTCGGTGAGGCCGTCGGCGAGGTACTCCTCGCTCCCCGCGCCGCCGAGGTGGACGATCGGGAGCACCGCGAGGCGCGGCAGCTCGTCCGGCGCCGCTCGCGGCGGAGCCGTTCCGCCGAGCTCCACCTTGTAGACGACCAGCGGGGTCCGTACGTTCTTGACGGCGCGCGGCGGCAGCCGGGTCAGCGGCACGGCGAGCTTGTTCGCGACCTGGTCCGCGACCTGCTGGGAGACGCAGATCCCGCCCGGCTCGGCGAGCGGTTCGATGCGGGCCGCGAGGTTCACCGCATCGCCGAGCACATCGGTGCCGCGTTCCACAACGTCGCCGAGGTGGATCCCGATCCGGAGCCGCAAGGGAGCGGGACCGTCCGGTACGGCGTCCACCGGGGGCCGCTGGAGCTCCAGCGCGCACTCGACCGCGTTGAGCGCGCTCGGGAACTCGACCAGGAAGCCGTCCCCGGTCGACTTGACCTCCCGCCCGGCATGCCGCCGCAGGATCGGCCGCACCCGACGGGCCATGGCGTCGAGCAGCCGAAGCGCCTGCCGCTCGTCGTCCTGCGCGCGGGCCGTGAATCCGTACGCGTCGAGGAACATGATCGCGGCGAGCCGGCGTACCATCGGTCCTGCGGTCACCGCTCCGACCTTAACTACCCCGCCGGGACGATCCCGGCGCCCGTCGGCGGGGGGCGACCGCTTCATAACCCAGCTTGGCTCGTTTTCCGGGGTCGATGCCGGAGTCCGCACGTCGAACGCCTCCCCCGGAAGGGGCCGCCGCGCCGACGGACGTCCGCTTCGAGGAGCTGCCGCTCCACCCGAGCCTCCGCGCCGGGGCGAAGGAGATGGGCTACCACGCCGCGACCCCGATCCAGAGCCAGGCGATCCCGGAGGCGGTGCTGGGCCGAGACCTGGTCGCCACCGCCCAGACCGGCACCGGCAAGACCGCCGCCTTCCTGCTCCCGATCCTCGAACGCACGCTCGACCTCCCGCCCGGCAAGATCTACGCGCTCGTGTTGACGCCGACCCGCGAGCTGGCGGTCCAGGCGGAGGAGTTCCTCGCCAAGCTCGGCCGCTACACCCACCGTCGGGGCCTCGCCGTCTACGGCGGGGTCGGCCTCGAACCGCAGATCCAAGCGCTGGAAGGGCACCGGGCCGAGATCGTGGTCGCGACCCCCGGCCGGCTGCTCGACCTGATGGAACGGGGGCACCTCGACTGGCGGGACCTGAAGATCCTGGTGCTGGACGAAGCCGACCGGATGCTGGACATGGGCTTCCTTCCGGACGTGCGACGGGTGCTCTCCGCGCTGCCGCGCGAACGCCAAACGATGCTCTTCTCCGCGACGATGCCGCCGGCGATCGTCGAGCTCGCGCGCGAGTTCCTCCGCGCCCCGCGGATGGTCCACGTCGACCCGACGACGGTCGCCGCCGTCGGGGTGACGCACCTGCTCCTGCCGGTGCCGTCGTACCTGAAGGCGGAGCTGCTCCGCGAGCTCCTCCTGGACGAGACGATGACAAGCGTCCTCGTGTTCACGCGCACCAAGCACCGGGCGAACCGGCTGGCGCAGCAGCTCGTCCGGTGGTCGATCTCCGCCGGGGTCATCCACGGCAACAAGAGCCAGAGCCAGCGCCTCAAGGCCCTCGAGGGCTTCCGGGGCGGCTCGCACCGGGTCCTCGTCGCGACCGACATCGCCGCCCGCGGGATCGACGTCGAAGGGGTGAGCCACGTCGTCAATTTCGACGTTCCCCACGAGCCGGAGGTCTACGTGCACCGGGTCGGACGCACCGCCCGGGCGCAGCGGAAGGGCGACGCGTTCACCCTGGTCAGCCCCGAAGAGGAACCGGACATCAAGGCGGTCGAGCGGCTGCTCGGCGCCGCCCTCCCTCGGGCGAAGATCCCCGGGTTCCGGTACGACGCGCCGGGGCCCCCGCGGAGTCCCCCGCCCGCCCAAGGACGGCGGCCTCCCAACCGCGGAAGACCCCCGCGCGGCCCGCCCCCGCGGCGCCGGTTCTCGGGGGGCCACGGTCGACGGCACTAGGTGCGGCGCGACCGCAAGCCTCGATACCGCCCCCGCGCTCCGCCCGCCGATGCCGGAGGCGGACTTCTTTCGGATCGAACAGCTCGCCGACGGGGTCTACGCGGCGGTCGCGAATCCGAGAGGGTTCGGCGTCTGCAACGCCGGCATCGTGGACCTCGGCTCCAGCACGCTGGTCTTCGACGCGATGCTCACCCCGGAGGCCGGGACGATGCTCGCGCGCGCGGCCGAGCGGCTGACCCATCACCCGGTCGGGCTGCTCGTCCAGAGCCACTACCACGGCGACCACGTGCGGGGCACGCACGCCGTCGGACCCGCGCAGGTCGTCTCCACGCCCCGTGTCCGCGAACTGATCCTCGAGCGGGGGCGCGCGCATCTCCGCTCGGACCTCGAGGAGGTCGGCCCGGAGCTCGAGCGGTTGCGGAGCGCCCGACCGCCGCTCCCCCCCGCCGATCTCGAAGCGTACGAGGGCTGGTTCCTCGGGGTTCTCTCGACCTCCCCGGAGCTCGTCTTCCGGCCCCCGGAATTGACGTTCGAGCGCGAGCTG
This sequence comes from Thermoplasmata archaeon, assembly GCA_030043505.1. The sequence goes on along the minus strand of JASHXN010000210.1, from coordinate 2,463 downwards.
GTGGTTCACGGGACCCGTCGCTCCGCCAGGATCCTGACGTTCGGGGGAGGCCACTCCCCCAGCGACGTGCTGGTCCACCTGCCGGAGGAGCGGATCGTCTTCCTGGGAGACCTCGTGTCGATCGCCTACCACCCGTCGTTGATGGACGGGGACCCGCAGGAGCTCCAGCGGATCCTGCGGGAGGTCCAACGACTCCCGACCGACCGGACGCTCCCCGGGCACGGCCCCGTCGGCCCGGCGGGGGCGGTGGCCGACATGGAGCGGTACGTCACGTTGCTGCTCGACGAGGCGCGCGCCGCCCTCGCTCGGGGGGACGGCGCGGAGGCGTTGCCACGCGGCCCCGCACCGCCCCCGTTCGACACCTGGAAGTTCTCCCGATTCTACGAGGAGAACTCCCGGTTCGTCCACCGCCACCTGGCGGCGGCCCGGCCTTCCGGCGCCCCGTAGGGCGTGGAGCGGGTCACCCCTCGAGGTCGAAGTAGATCTTCACCGTCGCGTGGTACTCGGTGACCTTCTGGTCGACGACCTTCCCCTCGAGCTCGGTCACGCGGAACCACCGGAGGTTCCGGACGGTCTTGGCCGCGGTCTTCACGGCGTTCTCGGCGGCGCGGGCGAACCCCTCCGTCGACGTCCCCACCACTTCGCTTACTTTCTGCACCATGGCAGCCCTGCGGGGGGGCACGGCTCCTCCGGCCTTACGGTTGTCGTGCCCCGACCGGACCGGTCGAGGGCGGCGCCAGGCGGAGCCCGAGGAGCTGTTCGCCGGGGACCAGCCGCATGCGGCTCCGGAGCCCCCAGGCGCCGAGGCCCCCCTCCCGCCAGCCGAGCTCCTTCCGCGCGACGTCCCGGAACCCGCGCCCCGTGAACAGGGCGAGGGACGGGGCGTTGTCCGCTTGCACCGCCGCGTACACCACTTCGACCCCGGCCTGCCGATACCGGCTAAGCGCGTCGTCGAGCAAAAGGCCGCCCACACCGGTCCTACGCCGCGGGGTCAGGACCGTGATGTAGTAGACGTAGCCGACCTCCGGGGCGAGCCGGTCGAGGAGCGCGACCCCGAGCAGCTCGTCGCCCCGGACCGCGGCGCGGACGCTCGGGACCTCGCGCAACTGGAGCTTCGCGTGCCAGCGGTAGATGCCGACGAATCCGTCCCGGATCGCCGGGATCGCCCGCTCCCGTGCCGGGCCGTCGAGGTCGACCAGCTCGGGAGGGGGTAGCGGTCCCGCCCCTTCCCGACCTGCGACCGTCACGCGGCGCTCCGAGCGGCGCAGGGCGACGCCCTACGACGACGGCGGCGGGGACGTCGGACCGCCGAACGAGGGCGGAGGGGGCGGCGACGCCGGCTCGATCTGGAGGGACCGCGGTTTGACCCGGACCGAGAGCGTCTCCGCCTTCGGGGAGATCAGGTTCCAACCACCCTTCAGGATCGCCGCGCCGACGAGGTACTCGATCCCGACGAACGCGAACACTTCGACGAACCGGCCGTTGAACGAACCGCTGACCGAGCTGTTCCCGCCGCCACCCCCGCTGAGGTTGAAGATCGTGTAGGTGCCGCTCGGAGGGTGGACGGTGTAGCCGTACGCCTGGACGAACCCGAACAGGAGGAGCCCGACCCCGACGGCGACCAGGACCGTGCCGACCGTACGCTCGTACGCGCGCTCCATCTCTCTCGGGGGTCGTCGCCCCCCTCAGATATACTCCGCGCTCCACGACACGGGAGCCGTCCGTCCCGGCGAGCGACCGGGGGCCGGTGGACAGGCTGAAGTGGCCCGCGTCGATCCGGAGCGCATGGCGGCGACGTCGTCGACCTGGCGGAAGCTGACTCCGGCGGAGGAGGCGGTGATCGTCCACCGGGGCACGGAGCGCCCGTATTCGGGGGAGTACGAGCATCACACGAAGGCGGGGACCTACGTGTGCAAGCGGTGCGGGAGCCCGCTCTACCGTTCGGACGACAAGTTCGACGCCGGCTGCGGCTGGCCGAGCTTCGACCAGGAGATCCCCGGGGCCGTCCAGCGCCTACCGGATCCGGACGGTCAACGCGTGGAGATACGGTGCGCCCGCTGCGGGGGCCACCTCGGCCACGTCTTCGAAGGGGAAGGGTTCACCCCGAAGGACGTCCGGCACTGTGTCAACTCGATCTCGCTGGCGTTCGAGCCGGCAGCGCCCTCGGGGCCCGCGAAGAAGTGAACCCGGCGACCGCCGATAGAGTTTCAGCCCGTCCGGCGTTCACCTTGGCGATGTGCGACCTCCCGGAAGAGGAGGGGAGCGAGTATCTCGCCTACCTGGAAGCGGCTGTCCGTGCGAAGGTATCTGCGCCAACGCCCGCTCCTCGCTCGACGGATGCCGTTGAACCGGCGGCGACCGCGGTCCTCGTTGAAGCGTAGGATCCCGGCGGTGTGCCGGACGGCCCCGGTTACTTGACCACGGTCGAGAACGCGTACTTCGCGGCCTCGGTGTGCTGCATCA
>JASHXN010000209.1 GCA_030043505.1 Thermoplasmata archaeon | reverse complement strand
CCTACGCCCCCGTCACGGTCGTCTCGACGATGCGGACGGCCGTGCGCGGCCGGTCGCTACTATCGCGCGGGACCGCGGCGATCTTCTCGACGACGTCCTGCCCGCCCCGCACGTGGCCGAAGATCGCATGCTTGCCATCCAACCACGGGGTCGCGGCGAGGGTGATGAAGAACTGGCTCCCGCCCGTGTTCGGGCCGGCGTTCGCCATCGAGACGACGCCGGGGGTGTCGTGGCGGAGCCCGGCCCCGAACTCGTCCTTGATCTCGTAGCCCGGTCCCCCGGTCCCGTCGCCCTTCGGGCATCCGGTTTGGACCATGAATCCGGGGATCACCCGGTGGAACGAGAGCCCGACGTAGAACTGCTTGCGCGTGAGCGTCAGGAAGTTCTCCGCGGTCTTCGGGGCCCGGTCCCGGTAGATCTCCAGTCGCACGTCGCCCAAGGTCGTCCGCAGCGAGACGGTCGGGTTCGTCATGCGGCAGCCAGAACCGCCGAGCGGAAAACCCCGGCCCCCGCTCGGCCCGCCGCTCCCCCGCTCCGTTTATCAGGGAACGGGCGGCTACGAGCGGTTGAACTCCGGCGCAGGCGATGAACCGACCGTTCGCATGGATAGGGGTCGGGGTCGTCGTCCTCGGGATGGGACTCGTCGCCTTCCCCGTGATCGTGGTGGGTCGAGAGCTGCTCGACCCGGAGCAGATCGCCGGATTCCTGATCGCACCGCTCGGGCTGTTCGTCGTGATGCTGGCCGCCAGCGCGCACGACCCCCGGCGCACGACCGTCGCGGGGACGTTCGGAAATTCCGAAGAGTCGAGCGACCGGCCCGCCGCCGTATCGCCTCCGCCCCGTTCGCGGGCCCGGTACTCGAGCGATCCGGTCCATTGCCGGAACTGCCGTACCGTGGTCACCGTCGACCTGGCCCGGTGTCCCCGCTGCGCTCGCGCGCGCGAATGTCGATCTTGCGGGCGCCCTCTCGGGCAGGTGCTCGAGCGGCCGACCTGCCCCACGTGCGCGCAGCCGGAGGCGCTCTGCAACTGCGTTCCGCTCAGCCGCCCGGCCGCCTCCTATGCCCGACCCCGCGGGAGGGACGTCGCCGGATGAGTGGCTCCCCCGACGATCGGCAGCTTCCGCGCGGACTCGCCGCGACGCCGCCCGGGCCCGTCGAAGCGCATTTCGACGGAGCGTGCGAAACAATCTTGGGCCGCCGCGTCGCGGCGTGGGGCTACACGATCTGGGGGGCCGGATACCAGGACGAAGCGTGCGGGCTCGCGGTGCCGCCCGGGCACGAGCGCGCGACCAACAACGTCGCCGAGTACTGCGGCGCCATCTGCGCCCTGGAATGGCTCGTGCGCGCCGGCTACGGCGGCGACGTGCGGCTCATCGGGGACAGCGAACTGGTCGTCCGGCAAATGACCGGTGAGTACGCGGTCCGCGCGGACCACCTCCGCCCGTACCACGACCGATTGGAGCAACTCGCTCGCTCGTTCCGGCGGGTCGATTTCGTCTGGGTACCGCGCGAGCAGAACGAGCGGGCCGACGAACTCTCGAAGCAGGGGCTGGCCGAGGCGCAGGCGCCCGACCGCGAAGGGACGGCGCGTGCCCGACCTACCCGCGATCTCTCGTTCGGCCCCTAAAAGGACCGGTTCGGGCTCAGCCCCAGCGGACCGTGTAGACGAGGGTACGACCCTCTATCGCGGCGCGGGCTCGGGCGGAGTCGACGTACGTTGCGAAGGCCGCTGCCGCGTCCGGTGACAAGCGTGGACGGATCCCGTAGCCCCGGGGAACTCCCACGCCGAGCGAGGCTGGAAGGGCGCGACGCATCGTGAGGGCCGCGATCGCTCGCTCATCGTGCCTCGGTGCCATCACGGCGGGACCGTCCGGGGCGCCTCGAGCGCCGGGGGATGCTCGACGAGGAACGGGAGGAGGGCGAACGGGCACTCGACCAACGGTTCCGGTCCGAGCGGCGCGGCGAGGAACTCCGCCCAGCCGGCCGGGATGTCGGACATCGCCTCTCGGAGCGTGTCAGACGGACGTCGTACATAAATCCCCACCTCCAGTGGAAACAGGGGGGTCCGGCGGCCGACTCTCTAACGGAGAATCGTGGCGGACATTGGGCGGACCGTCTGTCCGCGACCGCCCGGACCTTCCGGTCCCGCCCTGCCGTCACGACGCCCCTATTAGCGGGGCTCCGCTCGGAGGCGCGCAGGTGGCCGTGAGCGCGATCGACCCGGCGAGCTCGGCGTCCCATCTGCTCGCCGCCGCGGAGGAAGAGCTCCTGGACGCGGCGATCGAGTCCCAGCGGGCCGACTGGGTGTACTGCACGTTCATCACGCCCGACACCGAGGAGCTCTCCTCGAAGGCGCTCGCCCGGCTGATCGCGGCGACCGTCCGTCGCGCCCGCGAGGCCGCCGGGCTGCCGCAAGCTGCGCTCGACCCGCCGACGGCGCGCAAAGCGAAGCTCCTGCCGCTCCTCCTCCCGCTGCTGGCGCCGTCCGACCCGGCCTTGGCGCAGGAGCTGACGCGGCGCGTCACCTCGATGCAGGCGACGTATTCGAAAGGCCGCCACACTCCCGCGGGCCAGAAGGAGTCGCTGGACCTCCAGGGACTTTCCCGGATCCTCACCGAGAGCCGGGACCCGAGACTGCTGGAGGACGTCTGGACCGGCTGGCATCGGGTCGGCCGAGAGGTCCGCTCCGACTTCGAAAGGTACGTCGAGCTTGCCAACCGCGGCGCCGCCGAGCTCGGCTTCGCGGACACGGGGGCGATGTGGCGGGCGAAGTACGACATGGACGCGGACGCCTTCGCCCGGGAGGCGGACCGGCTCTGGGAGCAGGTCCGGCCCCTGTACGAGTCGCTCCACCGGTACGTCCGGGGGAGGCTCCGGGCGACGTACGGTCCCGAGGTCGTCCCCGCAAAGGGCCCGCTGCCGGCGCACCTGCTCGGGAACATGTGGGCGCAGGACTGGTCCGGGATCTTCCCGCTGCTCGCCCCGAAGTCGACCGCCGCCCCGTTCGACCTCACCAAGATGCTCGCCGACCGGAGCACGACCCCGGAGGAGATGGTCCGGTACGCCGAGCGGTTCTTCGTCTCGCTCGGGCTCGAGCCGCTGCCGGCCTCGTTCTGGTCGACGTCGATGCTGACGAGGCCCCGGGACCGCGAGGTCGTCTGCCACGCGAGCGCCTGGGACCTCGACTTCGTCAACGACCTGCGGATCAAGATGTGCATCGAGATCACCGGCGAGGATTTCCGGACGATCCACCACGAACTTGGGCACAACTACTACCAGCGGGCGTACGGCCACCAGCCGTTCCTGTTCCGGGACAGCGCGCACGACGGCTTCCACGAGGCGGTCGGCGACACGATCGCGCTCTCGGTGACGCCGAGCTACCTCCAGAAAGTGGGCCTGCTCGCGCACGCGCCGGCGGCCGACGACGACATCCCGTTCCTGCTGGAGCGGGCGCTGGAGAAGGTCGCGTTCCTCCCGTTCGGGCTGCTGATCGACAAGTGGCGCTGGGAGGTCTTCGCCGGCCGGATCCCGCCCTCGGAGTACAACCCGAGCTGGTGGGCGCTCCGCGAGCGGTATCAGGGCGTCGCTCCCCCGCGGCCCCGCAGCGCCGAGGAGTTCGACCCCGGGGCGAAGTTCCACGTGC
>JASHXN010000208.1 GCA_030043505.1 Thermoplasmata archaeon | reverse complement strand
GCCTTGACCTCGATCGGGAGCGCGAGCTCTCGGCGGAGCGCGACCAGGTCGAGGCCCAGCGAGCCGGCGCCGCGCACCACGAGGTACGGTTCCTCGATCAACCGTTCGAACTCCGTGCGTTCGGTCGGCGGCAGGCTCCGAGCGTAGGAGCGTACCGCCGACGGGTCGCCGGAGAGCACGCTGCGGAGCTCCCGCTCGTAGCCGCCGAATCCGTGACCGACCACGTTGCCTCTCGTCTGGTCCGGGGCCTTCTATAAGTCGATGGGCGCAGTGGCGGACGTTGGTGGCAGCGCCGGCCGGGCTCGAGGTCGCCCCCTCGGAGGTCCCCATCGCCCGGTCGTTGATCGCGGTCGTCACCGACGCGGAGCGGCGGCGCACCGTACGGGGGGTCGCTTCCGGTCCTTCCACGTTCCGACACTCCGAGCTGCGAGGGCGCCTGCTCAAGGAGCGGGTGTTCGAGGACCCCGGGCGGCTGCTGGGCCGGTTGAAGCGGCGCGGGTTGATCGAAGAGGTCGCCGCCGGGAGCGGGGACAAGGTCTACCGGGTGCCGTTCCCCGACGAGCTCCGGCAACTCTTGCTGGGCGAAGCGACGCGCACCGACGCCGCCGAGCTGGCCGCCGCCGCGCTCGTCCCGGACGAGGAGACCGAGATCCGGGCGATGGACGGAGAGTTCCTCGACCGGCTGCGCACGGTCGTCGGCCGGCGGCTGGAGGCGACGCTCGCGTTCGGGGCGGAGCTCGACGTCGGCCGCCTCGCGCACTACCTGCGCGAGTTGTTCGGCGAGGAGCTGTACTTCGACTCGCTCATCGCCCTCCTGCAGCAGTACGCGCTCGCGGACGCCCCCCTGCTCGCCCCCACGGGCCGCGTCACCGGAGCGACCGGCTTCCACCTCGCCTTGTTCGGGCCCCCCGGGACGGGCAAGACGTTCTCGATCGACGACCTGGTCCGCGGCAACCCTCGGAGCGGCGTGCCGGCGCACGGTCTCCCGGGACGGAACCGCTACTGCGGCGGGATCACGCCGGCGCAGTTCCTCCGGGTCGGGGCGTCGTACACGGGACGGACGTTCAACTTCATCGTGCCCGAGTTCAACGACTGGTTCAAGTACCGTGGGATGGTCGAACCGCTCAAGTTGGTGATGGAACAGCGGGAAGTGAAGTGGGAAACGACGTTCGGCACGGTCGGGCCGTACACGTTCCGGTCGTTCTTCTCGGTGAACTACAACGTCCGCACCGGGTCCGCCGACGACTACTGGACCACGATCGCCGACCCGAACTTCGCCGCGCTGGAGGACCGGATGCTCCTGCGGTTCCACCCGATGACGCCGACCCGATTCCGCGCCGTGGAGCGGGCGGCGGAGCGGCTGGAGCTCGGCGAGCTCGGCTTCGAGCTGGCGGAGTCGCTGCGCGACCACCTCACCCTCGTGCACGCCATCGAGACGGGCCACCCGCTCGTCGCCCGGAAGTTCCGGCGGCGGCCGGTGCGGCTGGAGCGTCCGCTGTACGACCGGCTCCGGGCGGTCTCCGAGAAGGGGTTGGACGCGACCTCGGTGCCGAAGTTCTCGCCCCGGTTGAAGAGCCGGGCCGTGCGCCTTGCCGCCGCCTCCGCTTTGCTCACCTACTTCCGGGACCCGTCCGACCCCACCGTGGCGATCGGCCCGCGGGAGACCGAGCTCGCGGCGAACTTCTACACGGAGGAGATCCGTGCCCGACAGGGGCGCCGAGGCTCCCTCGCCGCGTAAGGCGCCGCCGACCGGAAAGTTCCGGCGGCCCGCCGACGAGCTGATCGCTCGGGCGGCCCGCGCCGTCGTTCGGGGCGGGAAGGCGTCGTTCCCCTCGCTGACGGCGTTCCGGCAAGCGGTCCTGGACGGGCTCCGCCACGACGAGCCGCTGGCGGCGGTCGGCGCCCTGCGGCTGCGCCGCCTGCTGGTCGACGTCCCGGGGGTCAAACTGACCGTGCACTATGCGGAGCGTCCCGATCGGCCGCTACCCACCGAGTGTCCGGTCTGTCGGGGTCCGCTCGTGCCGATCCGGAACCGGACCTTGACCGGAGAGACGGTGGTCCTCGGCCAGGAGTGCTCGCGGTGCCCCTACTGGAGCCACACCGTGCCGCGCGTACCGGTCCGATACACGGTGGCGCGGGGCGCCGCCCGACGGCGCCGCTGACCTACTTGGGTTCGCTGCCGTGCGACGGCGGCACGTACGGCGAGGGCGGGGTCCGGGGGCCAGCCCGTCGCGAGCGCTCGAGAACGAAGAGCGCTACGGCGGCCGCTGTCCCACCGACGAGAAGCCCCAGCACGAACGACGGGCCGAAGCCTCCGCCGAACACCGGGCTCCTGGGCGCGCCCACGGACGAGACGTTCACCTCGGTCCAGTTCGCACCCGTCGTAGCGCCGACCGAATCCTCCGCCGAGACCGACACGTTGTACGCGCCCGCCGCGGCGAACGCGTGAACCACGGTCGACCCGGTGGCGTAAGTTCCGTCTCCGAAGGACCAGGTGACCGTGTACGGCGCGGTCCCGTTCGAGAGCTGAGCAACGAACGTGAATTCCGTCCCGGCGACGGGGTTAGGGACCGCGGGGGTTTCGCTGAACTTTGCCGTAAGCCTCGCGTGGACGGTCACCTCGAGGGTAGCGGCTGGGGCGGCAAACCCGAGGGAATCCGTGTAGCTGAATTGGACGGAGTACTGTCCGGGCGTCGTCCAACTGTGAGCGGTGGACTCCGCCGTGGAGTGCGTCCCGTCCCCGAAGTCCCACAGGGAGGAGCCCGCCCCCGTGCCGCCGGAGACAACGGCCGTAAGCTGCACCGTACGGTCGATGTCTGTCACCGCTCCGGGCGCAGCTTCCAAGCGCACCGTCGGATCCGCGGATATCGCGACGGCCGTTGAGTTCACGACCTGAACGCCGTTCGCATCGGTCGCTACGACTTCGGCAACGTACACCCCGGGCGACGCGAACGTGTGATTGACGTACCGGCCGGATCCGTTCGCCCCGTCACCGAACGTCCAAGCATAGGTGTAGGGCCCCGCGCCGCCCTGAGCCGTGGCGGTCATCGGAACGGGCAGACCAACGTCGCCCGCATCCGAAGAGTGAGTACCGACCGCTAAGTCGACCGAGAGGGCGGAACTCACGGTCAGGATCGCGGTGGAGGTCGCCGTTACTCCGAGACTGTCGGTATCGGTGATGCCGACGGTGAACCGGCCTGCTTCCGTGGGAGTGCACTCCAGCGTGAGCGAGTCCTCCGAGACGCAGCCCGGAGGGAGCGACGTGTACGAGAGCCGAGAGACTCCTGCGCCCCCCGTGATCTCGACATTGAGTACTGTGGGTGAACCGGCGTCCGTCAACGACGGCGAGAACGCGGCGGAGACGATCTGAGGTGCCGAGGCGATGGCCGAGAGCGTACCCGAAACTGAGTTGGCCGTGACAATCGTGGAAGACCCCGTCGGGCCGGCCCCGCCCGCCGGAACGACGGCCAAACTGCTTGGCTCGAACCCGGTCTTGACCACGGTGAACGAAGCGGCCGCGGCAGAGAGGGAAGAGCCGTTCACGGCTTCGACGCTGCCGGAAAAGGTACTGTTCGTCCAAGAGCCGACGTAGATCGCGGTTCGATCGG
>JASHXN010000207.1 GCA_030043505.1 Thermoplasmata archaeon | reverse complement strand
CCACCGCCATGGCCGTCAGCCGGGTCTCGGCCATCGGGACCGCGTCCCGAAACGGTTCGCCGGCGAGGAACAGCAGGAATTCCGCGTCGAGCCCCGGCGACGGGACGGCCAGGGGCGGGACGGGAGCGGGCGACTCGTCCGTGGCGCCGGGCGTCAGCAGGCGTCCCCGGATCGGGGCCCCCGGGCGGAACGGGACGAGATGCCCGAAGACGGCCTCGCACCGGGACGTACGGGCCTCGTCGATCGCTTGCTGGAGGGCCCCGCACGGGTTCGCGTCGCCGATGTAGACGATCGTCCGGTCGACGAGCACGCAGAACGTCGGGTCGACCCCGTCCCCGGAGAACCGACCACCCCCGTAGGAGCCGTGGAACGTCATCGAAGGCCCGTACCCTCCCGAGAGCGGCAGCACCTCGAGCCGGCTGACCTCTTGCAGGGGCACGCTCCAGCGGATCCTCCGGTGGAGAGGCCGGGGATGGCTCAGCACGACACACCGAAGATTGGTGAGTACGCCCCGCCCCCCCGGCGCCGCCCAGTGCCGCAGTTCGGTCTCGCCGTCGGCGAGCTGCAGGGGCGCCGCCTCGTCCACCGGGTCTTCCGAGCCGTCGATCTCCACGGAGCTCGTACGGCCCGGTGCCGCTTACGGTTTGCTGGAGGAGGGAAGCTTACGGCAGCGCCTCGCAAGGTCGGCCGTTGTATCGTCTAGAGCGCCGCGAAGATGTCCAGCAGGAGATTCCCCGCGAGGAACGCCGCCACAGCCCCCGCGGCCAGCAGGACCAAGAACGGGAGCTGCGGGGTCACCCAGACCCGTTGGACCCCCCGTTGCTGCAGGCGCTGCGCGATCTCGGTCCGGACACGGCGGTCGTCTTCCGAGGTGTCCGCCGCGTCCTCCGCGAGCGAATCCTCTCCCACGTCGTCGTCGCGCACCCAGACAAAGCGCTCGGGCAACTCCGCGACCGGTAAGGTGTAGCTCGTGAAGCCCCGGGGGAACGAGAACTCGCCCCGGGCGACGTTCCGGGCGGCGATCACGAGCGGGATGAACACCGAGAGGAGGGCCGCATCGGTCAGCACGTTGATCGAGAACGGCAGCACGAGCAGGAGCGGCTCGAGCGTTGCGGGCCGGAGCAGCACGGGCGACGCGAAGATCGGCAGGAGGATCCCGGTGACCATCAGCGCCTTCGCGTCCGCCCCGCCGTACAGGACGCCAAGCTCGAACAGGGCTCGGGCGAGGACGACGGTGGCAAGGGCGGCGACGACCCCGACCGGGACCGCCGTCGGCGAGATGCCCCATCGGACCGCGCTCGCCGCCACCGTCGCGATCACCGCCGCGAAGGCGCCGAGCTCGATGGCGAGCACCCAGCGGTCGTACTCCTCCCCGAGCGCGTCGTCCCACGGGAGGAGTTGCTCCAGCGCCAGCACTCCGACCACGACCCACAGGACCAACGGCAGGGCGCCGTCCGGGGCGAGACGGATCGCGCCGACCTCGAAGCCGACGATCCCGAGCAGCTGCCAGAGCCGGTCGGTCACCTCCCGACTCTGCAGGTCGCGGACCGCCGCGTAGACGAGGCCCCCCGCGAGGAGCAGCGCCCGGGCCGTCTCCCACAGCTCGCTGGAGCTCCACACGGGACCGCGTCCTCCTCCGGAACGAGCCGGCGATTCCCTCTTAATGACGCGCGGCGAGAAGCACCGGGAGGGCCTCCCCCAGGCGGCGACGGCCCCCGCGACCGCCGTAAGCGCTTTTAAACCCGCCCGACTCGCGCGCCTTCGCCTTTCCGGCGCTCATGGTCGAGTACAAGCTCGTCATCTCCGACCGCGACAAGTCGCTCGCCCGGACCGTCGCCGACCCGCAGTCGGCCGGCTTCCTGGGCAAGCGGATCGGCGAGACCGTCGGCGGCGAGCTCCTCGGCGCGAGCGGCTACACGTTCCGCATCACCGGGGGGACCGACAAGAGCGGCTTCCCGATGCGGCCGGACCTTCCCGGAGCGCGGCAGGCTCGCCTGTACGTCGGCGACGGCTTCGGCTTCCACGCCCCCCGACGGGGGATGCGCAAGCGACGGACGTTCCGCGGCAACACCATCAGCGAGGAGACGGTCCAGATCAATCTGGTCGTAGACCAGAAGGGGTCGAAGCCGCTCGCGGAGCTGTTCGCCGCGTCATGAAGGTCCCCCAGCAACCCGAAGTGAGCATCGGGCTGGTCGGGCACGTCGACCACGGCAAAACGACGCTGACGCAGGCGCTCACCGGGGAGTGGACCGACCGCCACTCCGAGGAGCTCAAGCGCGGCATCTCGATCAAGCTCGGCTACGCCGACGCGGCGATCTACCTCTGCCCGAAGTGCCCGAAGCCGACCGGCTACTCGGTCACCCCCGAGTGCCCCTCGTGCGGGGGGACGGCGAAGTTCGTGCGCGCGGTCTCGTTCGTGGACGCCCCGGGCCACGAGACGCTGATGGAGACGATGCTCTCCGGGGCGGCGATCATGGACGGGGCCCTGCTGCTCGTCGCGGCGAACGAGCCGGTCCCCCAGCCGCAGACCCGCGAGCACCTGTACGCGCTCGACATCATCGGCGTCCGCAAGGTCGTGGTCGTCCAGAACAAGGTCGACCTGGTCACCGCGGAAGCGGCGGCGACGAACCAGCAACAGATCGTCGACTTCCTGCACGGCTCCCCGATCGCCGACGCTCCGATCGTGCCGATCAGCGCGAACCACCGCGTCGGGATCGACGGGCTCCTGGGAGCCATCGAGCAGACGATCCCCACGCCGAAGCGGGACGTCGCCAAACCGCCGCTGATGTACGTCGCGCGCTCGTTCGACGTCAACCGCCCCGGCACCCGGCCCGCGGAGCTCCGCGGCGGCGTCCTCGGGGGTTCGTTGCTGCAGGGCCGGCTCAAGGAAGGCGAGGAGATCGAGATCCGGCCGGGGGTGTCGGGCGGGACGAACTCCCGCGCCGAGGCGCTCACGACGAAGATCACCTCGATCGTCGCCGGCGGGGAGAACCGGGACGAACTCCGGCCGGGCGGACTCGCGGCGATCGGGACGAGCCTCGACCCGTCCCTGACGAAGGGCGACGGCCTCACCGGCCGGCTCATCGGAACGGCCGGGACGCTGCCCGCGGTCAGCCAGAAGATCCGCCTGAAGGCGACGCTCCTCGACCGCGTCCTCGGCGCCCAACGGGAGATCAAGGTCGAAAAGATCCGCACGAGCGAGCTGCTCGCCGTCACGGTCGGCACGACGATCGCCCCCGGCAAGGTGACGAGCGCCCGCGGGGACGACGTCGAGCTCGCGCTGAACCGGCCGGTGACGGTGTTCCCGGGGACGCGGGTCGCGATCTCGCGCCGCCTGAACGCCTGGCGGCTGATCGGCTACGGAATCGTCGAGGCGTCCGGGAAATGAAGCCGGATCTGCTCGAGATCCTCCGGTGTCCGGTTTGCCGGGGGGAGCTGACCTTGACCACGGGGCGCCAGGACGGCCCCGAGATCCTGACCGGCACGCTGGCGTGCGCCCGGTGCCGGATCGACTATCCGATCGAGGGCGGGATCCCGAACCTGCTGCCGCCGGACGAACGTCCGTAGCGCTCAACGCTCACGCGACGTAGTAGTAGCCGAACATCGCCGCGAACAACAGCGCGGCCACCGCGATCGACGGGACGACCCAGCGGATGGCGCCCCGGGAGCGGGCCTGGACGGAGCTCCCCACCGTCACGATCGGGATCACGAGCGCGAGCCAGTAGCCGGCGAGGATCGTCTCGAAGAGCGCGTAGGCGGTCCGGTTCCCCCGGGGGTCGTGGACCGCGAGGGCGACCACCAGCGTCACCGCGAAGGCGAGGAAGCCGAGGCTCACGCCGGCCGCCTCCAGGTACCCTTCGAGGCCCCGCTTCCGTTGGGGATGGACGGCGCGGAGGACGAACAGCATCGCGACGAACGCCGCGAGCGCGCCGACGAGCGCGTAGAACGAAGGCACGGCGAGCGACAGCGCTTCGCCGCCCGGTCCCGGGGGGGCGATCATGCCGGACGCTCCTCCGGCGCCCGCAGGACGGCCCGCGCCGGAGCGCCGTCCCCGTCCCGGATCGCGAGCGGAAGGCAGTGGAGGTCGTACGGACCCGGTCGGGCCCCGGCGAGGAGCAGCCCCTCGAGGAGGACGATCCCGCGACCCAGGAGCTCCCGGTGGACGGGATAGCCTTCGGGTCCCCCGTGTTCGACCGACAGGGCATCGATGCCGACCAGGCGGATGCCCCGCTTCGCCAGCTCGATCGCCGCGGGAACGGAGAGTCCGGTGAAGTCGTCGAAGTACTCGAGTCGCTGCGCCCACCGCACCGAGTTCGGGGTCCGGAGGAGGACGCGGGTCGTGCCGCTCGGTAGCTCGGGCAGCTCCCCGGGCGCCACGGTCCGCCCGGCCGGCACGTCCGCGACCACGCACGGCCCGAGCAGAACGTTGAGGTCCAGCCGGTCGACCGAGGCGCCCGACCGGTCGAAGTGGCGGGGAGGGTCGAGGTGCGTGCCGGCGTGCGAACCCAGGGAAAGCCGGGAGAGCGCGAACGGGTCGCCCCGGTCCAGCGACCGGACCGGCGCGCAGAGGAACGGGGGGTCGCCCGGGAACCTTGGCATCCCCTCGAACAGGGGCATGGAGATGTCGATCGGCGTCACGCAACGACCGCCCGGGGCTGGGCGGCCTCGGGGATAACCGTTCACGCGGAGCGGTGCGGCGACCTCGTTCGTTCGGCCTCCAGCCTAAGGGTTAAGCACCACCACGGCCGACGGAGAGGGATGGCCCCGCCGCCGACCCGGGACGAGGACGACCTCGACGACCTGCTGGCCGACGAGCCGTGGAAACGGCCGGTCCACAAGCCGGCCGGACGGCGCGCCCCCCGGCGGGCCGCCGAGCGACCGGAAGCGGTGCGCGCCTGGCGCGCGAGCGACGAACCGGAGCCGGCCGAGGACGACGAGCTCGACTTCGGAGAGAAGCCGGTCAAGACGCGGCCCCCGGTGTTCTGGCGCGCGCGCGACTCGCTGTACTTCGAGCCGCTCGTCGCCGTGGCGATCCTCGCCGTGCTGCTCGTCTCGTTGTTCGCCTACACCTCCAACTGGCCGCCGGTCTACGTGGTCGAGTCGAACAGCATGCAGCACGGGGCGGGGGACCACCTCGGCGTCCTGAACGCCGGCGACATCATCCTCGCCCAGAAGGCGAGCTACGCGTCGATCGTCACCTACGTGGAAGGGTCGCGTACGGGATTCTCGACGTACGGAGAGTATGGCGACGTCTTACTGTACTATCCGAACGGGTCGACGAAGGTCACGCCGATCGTCCACCGGGCCATCATCTATCTGGAGTACGACGCGACGAAGAACGCCTACAACGCGACCGGGCTCACCGGGCTCCCGTGCGGGAACACGACCGGCTCGTTCTACGCGACGCCGGGAACGACCCACGACTGCGGCACCACGGACCTCACCGGGGACCTGTATCTCAACGACATCGGAGGCCGCTCGGTCAGCCTGGACCTCGCCCGCGTCGCCGACCTCGGCAAGCACTCCGGCTACATCACCCTCGGGGACAACAACTCGCTCCCCGACCAACTGCCGAGCGTCGGCCTGGCCCCGCTCAGCGGCCTGGTCGAGCCGGCGTGGGTGATCGGGGTCGCGCGCGGGATGGTCCCGTGGTTCGGCGCGATCAAGCTCCTGCTGGACGGCAACGCCGGCCGGGTACCGGACGCCTCGTGGGAGTTCATGGGGCTCACAATCGCCGGGGTGATCTTCGCGGCCGCCGGGATCCACCTCCTGTTCCGCCGCCGCGGCGAGGAGCGCCCGCACGGGCGTCGCCGACGCGACGCGCGGGACGACTCGCTCGACGAGGAGGAGGACGGGGACGAAGCTCCCCCGCCGAGGTCGCGACCGACGGTCGGCGGAGGGGTCCGGAGCTGGCAGGCGCCCGCACGGGGCGCCGCCGAAGTCGAGGAGGAGCCCGCATCCGCCCCGCGACGGGGTTCGCACGAGCAGCGCCGCCGCGCGCACTTCACGTCCGGCCGGGACACGAATCCGGATCGACGCCACCGGACGGAGCGCCGGGGCTCGGACGACGACGCCGACGACGAGAGCTGACCGAACCTGCCCTCTCGGGGGGCGAAGGCGTCTTTAACCGTCCCGCGGCTCCGGCGCCGCCCGGCAGTCGATGCACGTCATCGGAGGGAGCGCGTCGACCGCGCTCGCGGAGCGGATCTCGCGCGAGCTGGGCAACGCGCC
>JASHXN010000206.1 GCA_030043505.1 Thermoplasmata archaeon | reverse complement strand
CTCCGGGCGGACGTTAGCGTGAATCCCAGATTCCCTGGCGTAGAAACCGTACGCCTCCGGCGGACCCACTGAGTTGCCGCCGCTGGGCCTTGGCGCGCCTGAGTACGCGCGAGAGGCGGGCACTGCTGGACGGTGTCTAGTACGCGACGAGATCTGGACAACGGGACTAACTACGTCACAGCGCGAGCAGACGGCTCCCGTCCGGGTGACAGATTCGGCGGTATGAATGGAGATGGGAGCAAACTCCAGATGCCGGAAGAATCTATGCGGGTCCCTTCGCTCCTCATGGCATGGTCGACGAGTCAGACGGGTCTCGGCTCGTTCGCATCGCCCGGCAAGCCGTTGTGGCGGCCCTAGGGGGTGCGACTTCTGCTGCAGCTTTTCCTGGAGACGATACCTCTCACCTGCTCCGCGAACGGCGGGGTGTCTTTGTTACCTGGTACACGAACCACGGGCACGATCTACGCGGATGCGTTGGATTTCCCCGACCCATACTTCCGCTTGGCCGAGGCCTGGCCGAGGCCGCGGTCGCCGCCGCACTGGACGATCCCCGATTCCCTCCCGTTACGGCCGCCGAGCTCTCCACACTCCTGGCGGAGGTCTCCGTTCTAAGCGACTTCGTGGCCGTTGGGGTGGAAGGGCGGCCCGGGGAGATTGTCGTCGGCCGTGATGGCCTCGTCATCGAGTCGGGCGGCGCGAGCGGGCTGCTCCTCCCCCAAGTCGCCCCCGAGCAGGGGTGGGACGCGGTCCGGTTCCTCGACGGGGTGTGTGAGAAGGCCGGCCTCGCGCGGGCCTCTTGGCGGTCGGCCCGCGCCCAGGTGTTCCGGTTCACGACTGAGGCGTTCCGCGAGCGGAGCCCCGAGGGCCCGGTCGAACGCGCGCACGAACTCCGGGTCGCTCGAAGCCGGGGGCGAACGGGCACGGGCTAGCTCCCTCGGGCACCGGTAGGAATCGGCCGGACGATCGCCGAACAGCGGACCCCCTCGAACTCCCAGCTCTGCACGTCGTCGGCCGGCGAAAGCGGCATTCCGGTGACGCGCGGGTCCGGGGCGAGGAGCGCCCGTCCGAGCTCCTCTCGCCGGCGCTCCAGCACCGGCAGCAACGGGGGCGTCGCGCTGACGATCAGCTCGACCGGTTCGTTGTAGCGCAGCCGCAGCTCCTTGCGCCGTTGCTGCAAGCGGCGGCTCACCTCCCGGTACCACCCTTCTTCGAGCAGCTCGGGGGTAGGGGCGCGGGAGAGCGCCGCGACCGGCTTCCCGTCCCGCTCCTCGGACACCCAGACGTCGGAGGGGAGGGCTGCGGGTCCCGCGGAGCGGACGATCTTCCGGACGTTCAACTCGTCCGCGAGCAGCCGGTCGCCGTCGGTGCCGAGGACCGGGTCGGCCGAGCCCTCCTCTCCGAAGAGCCGAAGTTCGGGGAGCGGGATCCGGGATTTCACGCCGGCGCGCTGCCGCAGCGCGCGGCCGAGTTCGACGGTCTTTCGGAGCCGTTCCATCGCCGCCTCGAGGGGAAGATCTCGGTCGGCCAGCGGACCGGGCCAGCCGCTCAGGTGGACGGACGTCTCGGCGGACGTGAACCCGCGCTCGCCGACCTCCTGGTGCACCCATTCGGCGAGGTACGGCACGAGCGGCGCGATCGTCCGGGCGAGCCCGGCGAGGACGTACGACAGGCACGCGTGGGCGTCCGCCCGGGCGCCGGGGCCCGCCTCGCCCCAGAAGCGGGGCCGCGAGCGTCGCAGGTACCACACCGACAGGTCGTCGACGAACGCCCGGACCGCGACCGCCCCGGGGCGCAGGTCGAACGACTCGAGCGACGCTTCCACGGCCGTCCGCGTCCCCTCGAGTCGGGAGAGGAGCCAGCGGTCGAGCGGGTCGGCCGCGGGCGGGCGGGCGTGCGCCGGGGGTAGGTGATCCTCCCGCGCGTTGGCGAGGTGGAACGCGACCGCGTGCCCGAGGGTCGTGACGGTGCGGTGCGCGGATTTCGCGATCTCGGCGGTGCTGACGCGCATCGCCGCCGTGAAGTCGAGCGACAGGAACCCCCACCGCGCGGCGTCGGGGCCGACCGTCTCCAGGAACTGGAGCGGCTCGATCGCGTTCCCCTTCGACTTCGACATCTTGCGGCCGGAGTCGTCCAGGACCATGTCGTTCGTCAGCGACGCGGTGAAGGCGGGCCGCCCGAACAGCGCCGTCGCGAGCACGAGCATCGTGTAGTACCAGCCGCGGGTCTGGTCGATCCCCTCCGCGACGTAATCGAGCGGCCGCGCCGGGTCGAACGGGCCGGGCTCGAACGGGTAGTGGACCTGCGCGAACGGCGCCGAACCGCTGTCGTACCAGGCGTCGATCGTGTACGGTTCGCGCCGCGCCGGCTGCGCGCACGTGCCGCACGGCAGGACGATCGGGTCGACGCCGACGCGATGCGGGTCGAACCCGGGCCCCAGCGGGGCGCCGCGGAGGCGGCCGAGCTCTTCGAAGCTCCCGACGCACGTCGGGTGGCCGTCCGGACAGACCCAGATCGGGAGCGGCGTCCCCCAGTAGCGGCTGCGCGAGAGCGCCCAATCCTTCGCCTCCGTGAGGAAGTTGCCGAACCGGCCGTCCCGCAGGTGGGCGGGGACCCTGGTCACCTTCCGATTGTTCGCGACCAGCTGCTCCGTAACCTTCGAGGTGCGGACGAACCACGAGTCGATCGCCCGGTAGAGCAGCGCGGAGTCGCACCGCCAGCAGAACGGGTACGTGTGCGTGATCGTCTCGGACCGGAACAACCGGCCCGTCCGGCGCAGCTCCTCGAGGAGGACCGGGTCGGCGCCCTTGAACGACTTGCCCCGGACGAGCGGGACGGCGTCCGTGAACCGGCCGCGGCTGTCGAGCGGGTCGAAGACCCCGACGCCCTCCCGCTGGCCGACGCGGTAGTCGTCCGGGCCGAAGCTCGGGGCGATGTGCACGATCCCGGTCCCTTCCTCCACCTGGACGAAATCGTCCGCCACGACCTGCCAGCGGTTCGCCGACGTCGGACCCCCGGGGAACGGCGGCTCGTAGCGCCGTCCGACGAGCTCGCGACCGAGGAACCGTTCGACGACCGCGGCCCCGGCCGGCACGTAGCGGTTCCGCGCCGCATCGGCGAGGACGACCTCCTCCCCGTCGTCCAGGCGGACCACCGCGTACTCGAGGTCGGCCCGGACCGCCAGCAGCAGGTTCGCCGGGAGCGTCCACGGCGTCGTCGTCCAGACGAGCAGCGAGCGGCGGGCGGGCCCGGGGTCGGCAAGCGGGAAGCGTACCGTGACCGACGGGTCGGAGGCGTCTCGATACCCCTGGGCGACCTCGTGCGAGCTGAGCGTTGTCTCGCACCGCGGGCAGTAGGGGAGCACGTAGTGTCCCTTCTCCAGCAACCCCCGGTCGAACAGCTGCCGCAGCGACCACCAGACGCTCTCGATGTACGGCGCGTCCATCGTCCGGTACGGCTGGGCGTAGTCGAGCCAGTAGCCGAGGCGGCCGCTCATCAGCTCCCACGCCGCGGCCACGCGGAGCGTGTCGGCCCGGCAGTCGTTGCAGAACTTCTCCACCCCGAACGCCTCGATGTCCCGGTGCGAGCGAAGGCCGTGGCGCTTCTCGATCTCGATCTCGACCGCGAGGCCGTGGCAATCCCAGCCGGCCTTCGAGGTCAGGATCCGATCGCCGCGCTGACGCCGGTAGCGAAGCTGAACGTCCTTGAGGACGCGCGAGACGAGGTGGCCGATGTGGGGGGGGCCGTTCGCGGTCGGCGGCCCCTCGCAAAAGCGGAACACCGGTCCGTCGGCCGGCCCGGCGACGACCCGGGCGGGGACCTCCGTCCGCTGCCAGTACTCGGCGACGCGGCGCTCGGCGTCGCGGGCCGAGAACCCTCCCGCGCCGTCCGGCTCCCCGTCCATCGGCCGGTCGACCGGGGCGGGGCCCATAAAGGCGTCCGGGCGGACGGGCTCAGCGCCGGAGTCCGGCGGGGGGCCGGCTCCACGACTCGGGACCTACCCGGCTGCTGGGATGGGCCCGGACGATCCGTCCCTCGTAAGCGACCAGGTGCGCGGCCGGCCCCAGGGTGATCGCGGGGGCCCGGACGAACCCCGCGCGCACCGCGACGAGATCGACCGACTCCGCTTCGATCCGGCCGACCGTGACGTTCGTCTCCATGCCGAGGGCCCACCGCACCGGGTTCGGGACCGGTCCGGCGATCCTCACGTCGTGCGCGTGCACTTCGTCGAAGGCGCTATCCCCGGAGAGCTCGGCGTCCAGGGAGGTCGCCGTGAGCAGGCCCGCAACCGTCGCCGTACCTCGAAGCCGGACCAAGGCGGCGGCCACGCGGTTCGCCCGCAACGATCCGGCGACCCGGAGTACGGACGCGGCGGCGAGATCCCCTCCGATCCGGGCGGTGCCGTCCCACGACGCGGACCCGACCCGGACCGGGCCGGACGCTTCCAGCACTCCTCGGTGGTCGAACTCGCGCTGGACTTCGAGAGGACCGCGCACCTCGAGCGACCCCCGAGAGCGTAGCTGCCCGCTCGCGAGCCGGCCGCCGACGACGGTAGTCCCGTCGAGCGAGGCCTGCCCTACCTGAACGTCGTGATCGATGCGTACGATGCCGCGAGCGTCCCACCGGGGCGCCACCACGGAGTCTCGCCGGGCGGAGTTCCGATCGACGATCGCCCCCCGACGCCCCCCACTCGCGGGCGGGCTCGCGGCGACGACGACCGGGGGAGCCGCGCTCGCGCTAGCCGCCATGCCGCGCCTCCGGTCGCTTGGGGGGTACCTGGAGCCGTCGGTGGGCGGTCATCGCACACGCGTCCTCAACGACGAGGAGGCCCCGGGCTCGTGCCTTCGCGGCGGACTCGGGATGCGCGATCCCGAGCTGCATCCAGACCGCCGGGATCCCTCGCCCGATCGCCTCGTCGACGATCGCCGGCACCGCGTCCGGCCGCCGGAAGACCACCGCGAGGTCGACGCGGACCTCCGGGGGGATCTCGGTCAGCGTGGCGTACGAGCGTTCGCCCAGGATCTCCGCGACCGCCGGATTGATCGGAACGATCCGGTAGCCGTGGCTCTGGAAGTACCGCGCGATCCCGTTCGAGTCGCGGTCGGGCTTCTCCGAGAGACCGACGATCGCGATCGTGCTCGCACCCGTGAGGAGTTGGCGGAGCACGTCGTCGGGGGGGTTCATCGGGCGGGGGCACGCGGGCCCGTAGATGACCCTGACGCTGTCGGGGCCCGTCAGGAAACTGGGCCTGGGCCGCCCGGGTCCTGCGGCAGGGTCGAGAGGTAGTAGAGCAACCCGACGACCGCCCCCAGCAGAAGGGAGCCGTACCGCACGGCCAGGCCGGCGTCCACGGAGACGAGGGTCAGGTACGCCGCCGCGTCGTACGTTCCGTGCAGCGCCGCCGGGACGACGAGGTTGCCTCCGCTCGAACGGTACGTCGCCGCGAACGCGAACCCGACGAAGAACAGCATCGGGAAGATCAACGGCGCCGCCGCGCCGTACGTCGTCCCGTAGTACAGGTGCAACCCGGCGAACA
>JASHXN010000205.1 GCA_030043505.1 Thermoplasmata archaeon | reverse complement strand
CGAAGATGGGGGACCGGGAGGCGTATGCGACGGACCTGCTCCCCGCCGTCAGCCCGTACCTCCCGCAGTTCGAGACCTCCGCGGTGCACCTGGAGCGCTCGTGGGGCGGCTACTACAACTTCAGCCCGGACGGGATCCCCGTGCTCACGGAGGAGCCGTACGGGGTCCTCTTCGTCGGCGGCGACTCCGGCAGCGGGATCATGAAGGCGGACGCGCTCGGCCGGCTCGTCGCTGCCCGATGCGCCGGGGAAGGCTCCGCGCGTCTGTTCACCGGGGAGACGTACCCGTCCGACCGCCTGTCGCTCGCGCGGCGGTCGGTCGAAGAGGAACGGATCATCCTCTGAGGGGGAGCCACGCCCCCGGCGCGATCACAGCACGCCGTACCGGTCGATCTAGCTCCGGACCCGGCGCAGCAGGTCCTCGAGGTCCAGCTCCAAATCGTAGCGGGCGAAGTAGCGCTGCAGCGTTCGGGCGCCTTTCCCGAGCGCGGTCATCGCCTCCTGGAAGCGGACCCACGGAGGCGAACCGAGCCGATCGACGCGGATCCCGGCCGCGAGGTCGATGAACCACGGCTTACGGTCGTGGTAGAGGATGTTGAACGGACTGAGGTCGGAGTGGACGACCCCGGCTTCAGCCAGCCCTTCGATCCCGGCGACCGTCGCCCGCATCGCCCCTTCGGGGTCGTCCAGCTCCGCGTGCTGGAGCATCGGCGCCGCCCCGTCGGGGGTGCCGAGGTACTGCATCGAGAACATGTTCTCGACCCGGCGGCCGGGCTCGGGGACGCGCGCCCCGCCCTGCCAGGCGTAGCCGAGCAGCTCGTACTCGCGCGACGCCCGCTGCCCCATCGTCTCCAGCTTCACGGGACCCCCGCCGCGGTGAGCCGTCCGGTACTGACGGTACGCCTTCACGACGAGGAGGCGCGCCCCGTCCCGGCACAGGTAGGTGTCCGCCTCCTTGCCGGAGCCGAGTCGCTGGCCGACCTCGGTCGCGAGTCCTACGTCGCGGATGGCGTCCGCTACCTCGCCGTGCGTCGGCTCCGCGAACGTGAGCTGGCCGCTTCGGATCTTCCAGTGTACGCTCTTGTCCAGGTACGCCTCGTTGGGCATCGTTCCAAACCCGGCTCGAGCCGGTCGGCTCGCAGAGAACAGTCGGGACGCTCGAGCGGGTCGGGACGGAGCTCAGTCGGTCCACGGCGCGCTGGCATCCCTCGCGACTGCCATTTCCGTGAACCTCCCGGCCCGTGGCCGCCCGAGGTACGGCGGGGCGGTATCTAACCCCTTGGCCACCGCGCCCCCGGGCGGGGCGTCACCGGAGGCTGACCGGTTGGGCCCCGGCCGGTTCGGGCTCGACGACCACGGCGGTCCCGTACGCGAGCACCTCCGTCATCACCTCGCCCATCTCCGACGTGTCGAAGGCGAGGGAGATGACGGCGTTGGCGCCGAGGCTCTTCGCATGGTCCCTGAGTCGCTCGAGCGCCTGATGACGGACCTGCTCGAGGAGCTGGGTGTACTCCGGGATCTCTCCGCCCCCGAGCGCCCGGAAACCGGCGACGATGTTCCGGCCGAGCCCGCGGGACCGCACGATCAGGCCGAACGTCGTGCCGATCATCTTCGTGATCCGATATCCGGGCACGTACGGGGCCGTCGAGATCAGGCAGTCGCTGGGGGGCGCATACAACGGGGGGGCTCCCGAAGAGAGCGGTTGGGCCGGCATGCTCCCGCGAGGGGCTCCGGCGGGATTACCTTGGCTCGCGCGCGACGGCCGCCGCGCCGGCGGAGGACGGTTTGTACTTCCGCCTCCTGCGCACGCTGTGATCCAACTCCGTCCGTTGGACGACGCCGGGTTCCGGGCGTTCCTGGAGCGGGCCGTCCCGCGACGCGCCGAGCGCTTCATCTCTCGAGGACTCTGGAGCGAGGCGGCCGCGGTGGAGGAGAGCCGTCGAGGCTACGCCGAGGCGTTTCCGCAGGGTCTCGCCACCCCGGGGGAGTTCGTGTGCGACCTCTTTGAGCCGAACCTCGGGCGTACGGTCGGAGAGGTCTGGTACAGTGCCCGTCCGACCGGGGGCCGGCTCCGCTTCATGGTCGAATGGATCACCGTGGAGCCGCCATACCGCCGGCGGGGCTACGCCGCGGAGACGTTGCAGCTGCTCGAGGCGGAAGCAGCCCGTCTCGGCGCGACGTGGATCGAGCTGAACGTGTGGGCCGACAACCCCGGGGCCCAGGCGCTGTATCTCCGGATGGGCTACACGCCCCGAATGACCCTCATGGCGAAGCCGCTCACCCCACCGCTCCCGCCGGAGGCGGCGCGCCCGACGTGAGGCGGCGCCGGCCGTCGCGCGGGCCCGCCGACCAGAGGCCGTACGGCGAGTTCGAAATCCCCGCGGCGGAGCCGCGCCGTCGCCCGCACGCGTTCGCGCACCGGGGCTCCGCGGCGTCCGGGTCGACCCTGGCTCGGATCCGGGCCGTGATCGGCCGGGTCCCGCGCGGTCGCGTCGTCACCTACGGGACCGCCGCCGAGGTCGCGGGCTTTCCGCGCGGGGCTCGCCTGACGGTGCGGGCCCTCTACCACGGCGACCGCCTCCCTTGGCACCGGGTCGTCGCCGCCGGAGGGCGGATCGCGTTGCCGGGGCTCGACGGTCGGGAACAACGCCTGCGGCTCGCGCTCGAGGGCGTGTCGTTCCGCGCGGGGCGGGTCCGCATGGACGTGCACGCTTGGCCGCGCCGGCGCTCGAAGGCTCGGGGTCGCCTCCGGTCCGTCGGCGGCCGGCGGTCGTCGCCCCTATAGCCTCGGCCCAGCTGCTCCGTCGATGCCGAAGTCGGGCGGTCGTTCGGGCACGGGTTCCCGGGGCCCGCCGACCCGCAAGCCGGACCTTCAGACCCCCCGCGCGTGGGCGGGCTACTACCGGTGGACGGAGAAGAGGCCCCCCCGAGAACTCCTCGTGCAAGCGCTCAATCACGTCGACTGGGAACGGCGGGCCGGCCGGGGCCCCCGGACCGCGATCGACCTCGGGTTCGGCGCGGGGAACGACACGCTCGAGCTGCTCCGCCGAGGTTGGACGGTGCTGGCGATCGACCAACAGCCGTCGGCGGTCAAGTTCCTCACGCGGCGCGTGCCGCCCGCGCACCGAGCTCGCCTCACCTGCCTCGTCGCGCCGATGGAGGGGCTGGAGCTCCCTCCCGCCGATCTCGTCTACGCGAGCTTTTCGCTCCCGTTCTGCGCTCCCCACGCGTTCCCGGCGCTGTGGAAGGAGATCCGCTCCGCGATCCGACCGGGCGGCCACTTCGCCGGTCAGCTGTTCGGGAACCTCGACCAGTGGCACGCCCGGAGCACGATGACGTTCGTAGACGAGCCCCGGGTCCGACGGCTCGCCCGAGGGCTCCGGACGGAGCTGTTGCGCGAGACGGTCGAGGAGGGCCGGTCGCTCCTGGGGCCGAAACACTGGCACTACTTCGACCTGATCCTCGGCCAACCACCTGTGCGCCGACACCGTCACCGGTAGACGGCCGGAGAGGGGGGCGCACCTCCTGCGCGCGCGCTACCCGCGGAGCTCGTCCCACGCGGACGCCAGTCGCTCCGGATAGACGATCTCCTGCGCGCCCAGGAACTTCCCGAGCTGCCGGATCGTGGTACCGATGGCACGGATCTCCGGGGCCTCGACGTTCACGGACGGTTCCGGATGGACCGCCTTCAGCACCAACCGCTGTTCCGCCTTCTCGTACACCGGGTCCACGCGGCCGACGAACCGGTCGCCGCTCAGGATCGGCAGCACGTACGTGCCGTACTGCCGCCGCTCCTTCGGGAAGAACTGCTCCCGCTTGTAATCGAAGCCGAAGACAATATTCAGCCAGCGCCGGCACCGTACGGCCGTGTCGAACGGAGGCAACAAGGCGACGCCGGCGGACCACTTCTCCCGCTCGAGCGCCTCCAGCCGGGGGACGTCCTCGGCGAGAACGTACCGCACGTCGCGCGGCGGCGCGCCGGCCACGCGGAGCCGCCGGACGGCGCCGCTCCGTTCGAGGTGGTGCAAGGCTCGGTCGAGATCCCCGTACCGTCCGGGCGGGAAGTAGTACCGGATCTCCTGAGGGCTTGCGGCGCCGAGCGCGCGGATCGCACGTTGCGCGGCCGTACGGTCGACCTCGGAGGCGGAGAGCAGTCGCTTCTCCGCCCACTTCGGGAGGAACTCCTCCGTGAGCCCCCAGACGTTCTGGATCCCCTCGTGCCCGACGACCATCACCTCGCCGCGCATGTGGAGATGGAACAGCATGTTCGACACGTCGGTCCCCGACGACCAGCCGCCGGCAGGGGCCCGCTTCTCGCGCGGGGCTTCGAACTCCTTCGCCAGCCGGGGCCCGCGACGAAGTTGGGCGAGGAGGCTCTTCCCCAGCGCCCGGTGGCGCCGCAGGAACGTGCGGGCGTACTCGCGCTGATTGCCCCAGGCGGACGACAGCGAGCCCGGGTAGCGACGCATCAGCGAGTAGTAGAGCGGGTAATCCTCGGTGAGGACCAGCGA
>JASHXN010000204.1 GCA_030043505.1 Thermoplasmata archaeon | reverse complement strand
CGCCGGGGTGGATCCGCTTCCAGGGCTCGATCAACGAGAGCTACGGGTTCGTCTTCGTCTCGAACGTCGTCCCCGGCGCGAACGACACCAACCTGAGCTGGGTGCCGACGGGCGTCGACGGCGTGTTCGACTCGTTCCTGCCGCCGTCCGTCCCGGCGACGGGCGGGGTGTACTACACGGAAGCGTTCGCCCCGGGGAACGTCAACGTCACCGGCGCACCGTTCTCCACGAGCCAGACCGGCTACACGTTCCCCGCCGCGGCCGCGAGTAGCTCGATCGACGCGCCGCTGTACATGAACACGGACGCCCAGGCCGAGAGCCTCGCCCACAACGTGACGGGCTATACGCTCGGCAGCGGCGACCCGTTCTACTTCTTCGACCTGGTCGTCAATCTGCCGCTCGCGTTCACGCACGTGAACGACTATGACTTCCCGACGTTCGTCGCCTACCAGTCGGAGCAGCTGTCGACCCCGGCGATCTTCTTTGGCGACTACGAAGGCGGCAACGTACCCGGCGGCGACCTGAACTTCACCCTCGATTACGCGCTCAACGGCAGTGGCTGGTTCACGCCGCCGCCGTCGACCGTCGGCCCGTGGCCGCAGTACACGAACCAGTTCAACGCGTGGGGCAGCTACATCCCGGTCGTCGGCTACGTCGAGTTCACCGGGGCGCTCGCCTACAACGTCTCCGGCACCCCCGTCTCGGGAACCCAGGGCGGGGTGGCGTTCTTCTTCGGCGATCACGGCGCCGAGGCCGGCTACATCGACTCGACCTACGGATCCTACGGCGTGGCGAACATCGGCTCGGTGGACACGTACGCGATCGACATCGACGCGTCGACCGGCGCGAACGCCCTCGACGACATCGGGTCGTGGGGTACGTCCGGTACGGGCCTGGAGGCGAACGGGTCCTATGACGGCTCGACCAGCGTCGCGGTGTACGCGCTCTCCAGCCACGACGGCAACTTCCAGGACGTGAACGCGTCGAACGGCTCCTACGGCTTTTACGCGGGGGCGGACGAGGGCGCCGGGCTCGCCTTCGGCCTCGCCGGGGCGTTCCACGACACCATCGAGAACCTAAGCGCCTACAACGACTCGCTCGGCGTCGGCCTCGCGTTCTCGACGGGCGTCAGCATCACCAACGCGAGCATCGGCTACGCCTCGCTGGGGGCGTACGTCGAGAACTCGAACAACACCTACGTGACGAACTTGACCGCGGTCGACGGTTGGGGGGTCGACCTCTACGAGGCGAACTTCACCTACATCACGAACTTCACCGAGTTCGGGTTCTCCGACGGGTCCGATTGGTACGGCTCCAACTTCACCTACGTCACGAACGCCTCGTTCATCGACTACTACGAGGCGATCGATGCGGTAGGCGACGGCTACACGTTCTTCACCAACACGACCGTCATCGGCCCGTACGAGGTCGGTGTCGTCCTCCAGGGAATGTTCTGGACGTCGTTCACGGGCCTGACCGTGGAGGACGTGACCGACGGCGCGGCCGGGGTGGTCGTCGCCTACTCGAACCAGACCCTGTTCGACGACACGCTCGTCGTCGACGCGACGGACGATGGCGCGGGCGTCGTCGCCGCCTTCGACAACGGCACGTCGTTCGAGGGCACCGACGTCGACGTCGTCCTCGACGGCGCGTACGGCCTCTACCTGTACGTGGACACCGAGACGACGGTCACGAACGCCGTCGTCGAGGACGTCGCCGATGCCCAGGGCATCTGGGGGATCGGGCTCGAGAACACGACGCTCGAGTATCTCTCGGTCTACTCGGTCTACGACTTCGGGGTCGGGACGAGCGTCGAGCAGTCCTCAGGTACCGTGATGCTCTACGCCTACGGCGAGGGGATCTCCGGTTGGGGTGTGGCCTTCCTCTTCGAGTACGACACCGTCACCGTTGTCGCGGAAAGCGAGGTCGTGGACGTCGGTCCGATCGCCTGGGGCCTGGTGCTCTTCGTGACGGACGAGGCGGAGATCTACGGGTTCGAGGGCGCGGACATCGGCCCCGCGGGCACCGCGGTCCTGCTCGAGGACGCGAACGATTCGCTCCTGGTCTATGCCGACCTGTTCGAGATCGGCTCCGGGTCGGTCGGGATCCAGGGGTACGACGTCTCGAACACCACGATCTTCGGAACGTCGATGTACGACACGTACGTCGGGATCAACCTGACGTACTCGAGCTCGACGCTCATCGAGGAGACCGACGTCGACAACGCCGCCTATGGGGTCGAGCTCTCGCACTCGAGCGCCATCGGTGTGTACGGTTTGTACGTCGACGACAGCGACCTCGGCCTCCTCGTCAACGCCTCCACGCAGACCTCCGTCGAGTACGTCCAGGCCGAGGACTCCTACCTGGGCGTCGGGGTCGAGAACTCGACCCTGACGAACATCAGCTACGTCTGGGTCGACACGACCGACTTTGCCGGCGTCTATCTGCTCAACGACACGGGCGCGACGGTCGCGTCGGTCTGGACAAACGGCACCTTCGGCGTCTGGGTCAACTCCACCTCGGGGGCGAACGTCTCCGCCGTCACCGCGAACTACGACGCCATCGGGGTCGTCTTCCTGAACACCGCCGGGGACTCGGCGAGCGACCTCGTCGCGATCAACGACAGCGAGGCGGCGGTCATCGACCCGTCATCCGCCCTCTCGCTCAGCGGGATCTCGGCGACAAACGACAGCACCGGCGTGGTGGTCATCGCGGGCTCGCACATCTCGGTGACGAACGTCACGGCGACGAACGACTCGACCGGGGTCCTCGCGGTCGGGGACTCGAACCACCTGACGGTGGCGGACGTGGCCGCGGTCAACGACTCGATCGGGGTCTCCCTGACCCAGTTCACGAGCTACGTCACCGTCACGACCGTGCACGCGTCCTACGAGAGCGAAGGGGTCGAGACGCTCGAGGACTCCAGCCACATCAGCGTGAACGGCGCGGTCGCGTCGGATGCCTCGATCGGGGTGTTCTACTACGACGGGAGCGCCGAGACCGCCTCGAGCGTCAGCGCCGACAACCTGTCGCTCGGCGTCGTCTTCGCCGGAACGGACAACGGGGCGGCCACAGGCGTGAGCGCGACCGGTCTCTCCATCGGCGTCGCGGCGTTCTTCGCGTCCAACGTCTCGATCGAGGACGTGACCGCGACGAACGCGACGACGGCGCTCCCGTGGAGCTCCGGCTACAACCACCTCTTCGAGATGCCGGCCACGGCGGTCTTCCTGGTGGAGGACGCCCAGGTCAACGTCACGTCGGTCGCGGCGACCCACTACCCGCTCGGCCTGTTCAGCATCGGCTCGGACGACCTCGCCGTGCAGGACGTCAACGCGACCCAGGGAGACATCGGCGTCCTCCTGAACGGGACCGACGACTCGGTGTTCGTGGGGCTCGGGCTCTACGAGGACACGGTCGGGCTGGTCGTCCAGGACGGCGCGACCGGCAACATCGTGTTCGAGAGCCAGTTCGTGAACGACACCGGCTACGGGGTCGACCTGCTCTCGGGCGCCTACGCGAACCTCGTCTACGACAACTCGTTCGTCGGGGACAACGGGGCGAACAACCAGACGTACCAGCCGGCGCACGTCCAGGCGTACAGCTGGACCTCCGACAATCAGTTCAACAGCACCTCGAAGATCGGCAACTACTGGGCCGACTGGCACGTCTCCTCGGGCGGGGTCCTCGCGCCGTACTACATCGCGAACGGGGCCTGGGACTACCACCCGCTCGGGGTCGGCGAGGGGAAGTCGACGATCACCTTCTCCGCGTCGAACGTCCCGCCGGGGGTCCGATGGACGCTCACGGTCGGTACAACGACCCAGTCGACGCTCGGGAGCTCGCTCGTCTTCGCCGTGAACCCGGGGACGTACGACTGGTCGATCGCCCCGATCGCGGGCTGGCAGATCTCGCCCGACCACGGCACGCTCGTCGTCCCGGACGGCGCCGTCAGCGTGAACATCACCTTCTCGAAGCTCTACGCGGTGACGTTCACGGAGAGCGGCCTGCCGAGCTCGACCGCATGGTCGGTGATCCTGAACGGGTCGCTCCAGAGCGGCTCGAGCTCGTCGATCGCCTTCGCGCGGGTCGCAGGGTCGTACGCGTACGCGGTCGTCGCTCCCGCCGGCTGGGCCGCGAGCCCGGCGACCGGGACGGTGACGGTGAGCGGCAGCTACCTCGTGCTCCTCGCCTTCTCGCCGACGACCACGCCGACGTACGTCGTCTACGTCAACGAGACCGGGCTCCCGGGCGGGACGAGCTGGAGCGCGGTGTTCAACGGGGTCGAGCAGACGACCACTGGGTCGAGCCTCGCCTTCGCGGCGGGGCCAGGGACGTATGCCTACCAGGTCGACCCGGTCTCGGGCTACACGGCGTCGACGACCGGCGGGACGGCCTACGTCAGCGGACCGTACACGATCACGGTCGCCTACGCCGCGAGCACCGGCTCCGGCCCGGTCAAGGTGACGCTCATCGCGAGCGGCCTCCCGTCCCACACCGACTGGAGCGCGTACCTCGGCGGGGCGTTCGGCAGCTCGGACGGCGGCACCGAGATCAACTTCACCGTCGCGGCGGGCGGGACGTACAGCTACCAGGTCGTGCCGGTCGCCAACTTCGCGGCGGGGCATGGCAGCGGGACGTTCACGGTCGGCGGCACGACGTACGTCGTTCTGGTCGCCTTCCACGCGGTGACGTACTCGGTGACGTTCGGCGTGAGCGGCCTCACGGCGGGGACCGCCTGGTCGGTCGAGGTCGACGACACGACGTACGCGAGCAGCGGCACGAGCGTGACGGTCGCGCTCGCGAACGGGACGCACGACTACACGTTCGGGGCGGTCTCGGGCTACAGCGTCTCGGACGCCTCGGGCACGCTCAGCGTCTCGGGCGGTGCCGCGGGGGTCTCGGTCGCCTACTCCCCGACGAGCACCACCTCCTACGTCGCAGGCTCGACGTTCAACACCGACCTCGCGATCGCGGTTGGGCTCGCGATCTTCGCGATCATCGTCGCCGTGGTCGCTCTCCTGCGGAAGCCGAAGGCGCCGGTCTCGGCACCCCCGGCGACCTGGCAGGAGGGCCCGCAGGCGGGGACCGGGTCGACCGGGACGACGGCGTCCCAGGGGTCGAAGCCGTAGACCGGCGGGC
>JASHXN010000203.1 GCA_030043505.1 Thermoplasmata archaeon | reverse complement strand
CGAGCGTCGGGGCCGAGTAGTTGATCCAAACGGAGGAACGGTCCGGCCCGGCGCTCAGCGCCGCCACCACGACGGTCGAGCGGGTACCGCCGAACGCCAGTTCGATCGAGAGCAGAGCGCCCGGCGCGGCGTTCCCGTACGGGTCCTCGACCTGCCACAGGGTCGCGTTGCTCCGCGTGCCGGCCCGCCCGACCTTCGGGTCGAACAGGTGCACGTGCCCGCGGTCGGGCAGCACGTCCAGGCCGATCGGAGCGACCGTCGAAGGGAGGCCGTCCCCGCCGAGCTGGACCGTCACCTGGGTCGAGGTCGCCACCGCGACGCTCAGATTCAGCACCCCCCCGATCCAGGCGGACGCCGGGACCAAGAACTCGCCCGGGGCGATCGCCGTCAGCGGACCGACGCCCGAGGCGTTCACCCAGGCGTCCGGTACCCCTTCGGGGTCGGTCAGGTTCAGCACCGCCGCTTGCGAGAACGCCCGGGCGACCGTGCCGGTGGCGAGGAACGCTGCCCAGGAGAGCGCCACCGGCGCTCCGGCAACGGAAGACCCCGCGGGAGGGACCGCGAGCGCCGCCACCCGGACCGCGGTCGCCGGCGCGACCTCGAGCAAAAGTTGCTGGACCGCCCGGGTCCCCCGCGCGTCGACCACCGTCAGGGTGACGAGCAGGGGTCCGCTGGTCGTCGGCAGGAGCGTCGCCCCGGCCGGGCCGTCCGTGGTGAGTTCTCCGGAACCGACCGGGGTCCCCGCCGCGGAGGCGTTCCACCAGAACCGGAGCGGGAGGACGCCCCCCGCGACCGTCGCGGAGAGCCGAGCGGCGGCGCCGACGCTCGCGTTGGCGCTCCCCATGACGATCGGTCCGATCGTCAGGTCCGGGACGACGGCCACCCGAAACGAGATCGACGTGTTGGTGCCGCCGGCATCGTGCGCCCAGGCCGTCGCCGAGTAATTCCCGGCGGCAGGGTAGCTCGGCTCGAACGTCCAGCTCGGACCTCCTTGCGAGAGGCACACGGGGGGCGCCGCCCCGTCGGCAAGACAGGCGCTCACGAACGGCCGCGCCCCGGTCCCGTTCGCAGCCTCCACCGTGACCGCGATCGGCGCGCCGACGTACCCGACGGGGGGCCCGTCGACGACGGCCAGCTCCGGCGCCGGGGTGACCGTCACCGCCGGAAACCGCCAGCTGGTGCCCGAGTAGCCGTTCGAAACGGTCGCCGTGGGCTGCGCGGTGCCCGCCGACGGGTAGACGACGGTCGCCGCGCACGAGAGGTCGACCCCGTTCCCGGACGGAAGCGGCGTCGAGCAGGTCAGCGGCACCGGTTCGACGCCCAGCCCGGGGTCGACCCAGGCGGTGTAGTTCAGGCCGGAGGCGCCGGTCGCGGCGAGGGAGACCGCGACCGAATCCCCCGCGTCCACCGCCGTCCGGTTCAGGCTGGCGGTCTCGATCTCGGTCGCGACGGCGTTCAGTTGGACGGTCGCGGCCAACGGGAGGAAGACGGACGCGTTGATCGACGTGGTCGCGACGACCTGGACGACGGCGATGCCGGCCCCCGGAACGGGGGTCAGCTCTACGCTCGGCCCGGTCCGGGAGCTTCCCCACGACCAGCCGGTGCCGTTGACCGACCAGCGGAACGACGTCGGGAGTCCGGTCGCGCTGCCGTTGCCGGCGAGGACCGTCGCGGTGACGGTCGTCGATTCGCCGACCGAGGTCGTCACGACCGGCGCGCTGGGCGTGAGCGCGAGCGACTGCCACGGGTACACGAGGGCGACGGCGTACGACCGGGGACCTCCGCCGCTCTCCAGTTGGTACTCGGGGGGTAGCCCGCCCGCGAGACGGAACGTCAGCGGGCCCGAGGGGAGCGGGGCATACTGGGTGCAGACGACGACCCCCGAGGTCTCCGCGCAGTGCGAAGCGGGGACGGTCGGGTCGAAGGAGAACGTCCCGTTCGGGGACGTCGTCACGTTGCCGGTCAGGCCCCGACACTGGAGCGGGACGGTCGACGAGTTGCCCAGCACGAACGTCCGGTAGCCGACCGAGTACGAGATCGCCAGGACGGCACCGTCCGCCTTGGAGAGCGGCTCCGGTCCCCCGTCGATCGAGAAGGCGCCGACGATTCCCTGCACGGGCAGCGCCGACCGGCACGTCAGGGAGGCCGGAGCGACCGCCGACGACGGATCGGAGACCGGCCCGCGGGGCGGCAGGAGCCCCGGTCCGAACAGCGCGGCGGTCGTCAGCACGAACCCGAGCACGAACGGCACGGCGTCGCGGACGCGCGTTGCGGCCACCCCCCGGTCCTCGGCCGAAGTCGCGGACCGTTCCCGTCACGGGCCGGCCACGGTTTAACCCCGCGGTCGTCCGTTCCGAACGCCGAACGATGACCGCGGGGTAAAGCGGCGGACCGCCTCCGCGGCGACGTGCCCCGGCCGACGACCACGTCGATCGCCCCTCCGCCGCTCGCCTCCCTTCCGGCGGCGACCGCTCAGTTGGAGTACTCCTCGCGGTCGATCGTCTTCGCCCGCGACGGACGCCGCCTCCTCCGGGCGTGGGGGCCGCCCCGGCATCCGTTCGTCGTCGGGGTCGAGCCGGCCGCGCACCGTTGGACGGTGCAGGCGTGGGGCGCGCCCCCGGCCGTCGCCCGCGCGGCCGTGCGGGAGATGTTCTCCCTGGCCGACCCGCTCGAGGAGTTCTACCGGCTCGTCCGCTCCGATCCGGTCCTCCGCGGGACCGACCGGACGTTCCGAGGCCTCCGCCTCCCCCGCGACGCGAACGTCTTCGAGTCGCTCTTCCACGCCGTCGTGGGGCAGCAGCTCTCCGTCGCCTCGGCGAACGCCATCAAACGTCGGCTCCTCGAGCGGTTCGGTCGCCCTCTCGTCGTCGAAGGGATCGAGGTGCCGGTCGTTCCTTCGCCGCGAGCGGTGGACGTCGCCGGCCCCGAGGGCCTGAGGGCGGCCGGACTCAGCCGGGCCAAGGCACGCTCGTTACGGGAGATCGCCCGGGAAGCGACGCGCCTTCCCCCCGCCGACCGCCTCCGGTCGCTTCCGCGCTCCGCCGCGCTGGCGAGCCTCGTCCGCTGGCAGGGCGTCGGGCCCTGGACCGCGGAGAACGCCCTCCTCCGCGGCGCGGGGCGTCGGGACGTTTTCGTCGCCGGCGACCTAGGGATCCGTGTCGCGTTGGAGCGGTTCGGCGCGGTTCCGCGACAGGCCCCCGAGGCTCGCGCCCGAGCCTGGGCCGACCTCCGCTACCCCGGCTGGGGAAGCTACGCGACGCTCTACCTTTGGCGCCGGCTCGTCGCCGAGGCGCCCGGCCGCTTCGCCTAACCGACGGTCCCGCCGCCCAGCAACGGCAG
>JASHXN010000202.1 GCA_030043505.1 Thermoplasmata archaeon | reverse complement strand
CGGCGGGCACGGGCTCGCCTCCCACAAACCCCCCACCGCTGCCGGTCCCGTAGGCCCAACAGTCCGTGCCTTCCACCCCCGCGGTCGCGTCGAAGCAAAGCCAATACAGCGTACCCGCCGTCAGTCCGTAGACCGATGCGGTCACGGTAGAGCCGACCGTCCCTTCTGCCGGGGCGACCTTGGCCGAGAGGCCGGGTACGGCAGCCAGGGCGTTGAACGGCTGCGAAGCTTGCGCGAGGAGAGCTCCATCGGAACCGCTGGTCCAGAGTTCCACGTAGTACAACCCCGGAGTGAGGGTGGCGATGGAGAGCGTCTCGGTGGCCGAGCCGTTCGCGTCGGTCTCCACGGCATGGCACGCGGCGCTCTCGACGCCGGAGGATGGGTCCAGGCAGACCCTGTACGACCGGATAGCAACGAGTCCTGCCGCTGTGACCGAAATCGTGTCGTTGGAGGCCGGCGATCCCGGCGCCTCCACGGACGGCTCTACGGTGAAGAGGCCGGGAGCCGCGGCCACGAGGAGCCCGCTCGGGAAGCCGAACCAGAGTTCCGGCGTGTACTGTCCCTCCGGCATCAGCGGAACTTTTACCCCGGTGTCTATCGACCCGTTGGCCGCCGCGGTAACTACGCTGCAGTACTCGCTCTCGGTGCCGGCGTCGGGGTCGAAACACAGGCGATACTGGGTGTCCGATACGAGGTTCGACGCGACGAGCGTCGCGGTTCCTCCCGCGGTTCCCGTGGACGGTCCTACCGTAACCTGCGCGGCCCGGAAGTCGCCCGGCGCGATCGCGGTGACGGCCCCTGGTGACGACACGGCCAGCGGCCCCCGGGCGAGCGATGCGCCGGAAGCCCCCGCGCCGGTTCCCGCGTCGCTGGGGAGTTGGACGAACGGGGTGAGAGCCGGGGCGAGCAGCGCGAGGAGGGAGACGACGACGGGGAGCGTTCGGGAAACACGGCGCCGCACCGTCCCCTCCGCGCCCCGTATCGCCAGGGCCGATACGCCCGACCCAGCCGCGGTCTTTAACATTTCAGGAATTGGTTTTCCTTCACGTCAAGGTCCGTCAAGGCGACCCGACGCGAAAGGGTCGCGGTGCCGGAGCGGGTGGCCGGCACCTGGGGCGGGGTCCATGAGTGCCGGTGGGAGGGGGAGCGGGTCAGCCGCTTCGGACGGGCGCCGCCACGTACCCCGTGACCCGAGAAGAGCCCATCAGGAGTCTTCCGGGGTGCAGCTCAGCGTCGTGGGTCTCGAGCGTGGTAAGAGGGATTCGAGACGTCGTTCGCCTCCGAGCTCGCCGGTCCCCCCAGGATCTTGTACACCCGTACCGGGAAAACGGTCGACTTCATCGGACGGGAGTCGACCGGCTCGAAGCTGTACCGGAGGCGGTTGCGGAGCTGGACGTAGACGTCCTCGCTAAGGCAGATTCCGCCGGGTTCGGCCAGCGGGAGGATCCGGGACGCGATGTTGACCGCGTCGCCGAGGATGTCGCCCCGATCGTGCACGACGTCGCCCACGTGGATCCCGATCCGGACCCACATCGGGTCCGACGTTCCGGCGGAGCGGTTGTGCTCCGCGAGGACGGCCTGGATCTCGATCGCGCACCGCCCGGCGTCCAGCGTGCTCTCGAACTCGACCAGGAAGCCATCGCCGATCGTCTTCACCTCCGTCCCGCGGTGCCCGGCGAACGCCGACCGGAGGAGACGACGGTACTCCTCGAGGAGCGCGAGCGCCCGCGCTTCGTCCAGTTGCGCCGCCGACGTGAACCCGACCAGGTCGGTGAACATGATCGCGGCGAGCCGGCGTTCGGCGTCGACCTTCGTGGGAGGCGAGCTCACGCGTCGGACGACGATCAGGAGCTCCTGCGGGCCCCGGATCCGCTCCGACACCTCGCCCCGCCATCGGGCCCCCGTGGCGTCGGCGTGCTCGGCGGAGAAGGTGTACCGGTCTCCCCGAGTCCCTTTGTCGAGATTCCCCCACCGGAAGACGCCGAGGCTGTCGGTCGATCCGGACCACGTGCGATGACGCTGCGACCAGGCATCGTGGTTCACCCCGGTGATCTGCGCCCCGGAGACCGGGGTCCCGTCCGGGAACTGCACGCGAACGGTCACCGCTACGCCCATTCGCCATCTCTCCGCCGGGAAATCGGCACGGCCGGCCCGTCAAGACGGTGCGGGGCGCCCGACGGGTCCTCTCGCCGGGGAAAAGTCGTCGCAGGGTTCTGGCACGGACCGAAGGGAACCGGGCCGTCCTGAGCCGGGAGACCGCCCGTCGGGGGCATCGATCGGTCTACGGTGCGGAGGGAGGAGGGCTCCGGGGGGACCCGCGGGGCCCGGTGCTCGAGCTGGAAGGGGGGACCGAACCGGTGGGGGGTGGGGCACCCCGCTTGCGAAGGACCGCGGCAGCCACCGCCACGACCGCCACGACCACCGCACCCGCGAGGGCGTAAAGGAGCCAGCCGTGCAGCAGGGTCGACGAGCTGCTGGTCCCGACCGCGGGCGGCACGACCGTGACCGCCGATCCCTGGACCCCGACCGTGCTCGAATCCGAGTAGCCGGACGACGACGAGACGCGCACCGTGTAGCCGTAGCTGCCGTTCGGCTCGTAGAAGACGATCGTCGCGCCGAACGACGTCTTGGTCAGCGACGTGCCGAGCGGGCTCAGGCTCGCCGCATACACGGCGGCCCCCGACAGGTTGACGGACCACTCGGTATCATTAGGGCTGCCGCTCGGGCGCTCGAACGTGACGGAGTACGCGGCAACGAAGGCGACCGACGCGTGGCCCGCACCGGAGACCGTCAAGATACCGGAAAGGCCGAGGGGGACGATGTACGCGAGCGAGCCGACGCCGACCGTGTAGTCGTACGTCCCGTTCGCGAGCACCAGGTCGAGCGTCCGTGCGGTGGACCTCTCCGACGGCTGCCCGGAGACGTTCACGTACCACGGGACCCCGGCGGCGAGTCCGGTCTCGGTCACGGTGACGTCGAACGTCTGGAGCGTGAACGTCACGTCGACCGTCTGGGCGGCCCCACGGACCGTGAAGGAACCGGGCGGGGCCGCCCAGCTCTTGTCCGCGGATGCGAGGGAGTACTTCGCGGTACCGTTCGGCGCCCGCGCCTCGATCTGCGCGTGGGTCCCGAAGTACGACTCCCCGCCGGTCACGTTCACCCACCAGAGCGTTCCCGCGGGCAGGCCGGTCTCGCTCACGACGACGGAGAAGGTGACGAGAGAGAAGGTCACCGTGAGGGTCTTAGGAGCCCCGGTGACGGAGAACGCCGCCCCGCTCGCCCGCCAGCTCAGGTTGGCCGATCCGACCGTGAACCCGTAGTTTCCGTCCGGCAGGTCGATCCGGAGCGGGCCGCTCACGTTCGACAGGGAGCCGTTCGTGAACGAGCTCAGCCCGGTGATGTTCACCCACCATCGGATCCCTGCGGGGAGCCCCTCGCTGACGAAGGTGACGGCGTAGGTCCGGACGTGGAAAGCGACCGTGACGTTGAGGGAAAGGCCCTCGACGCTCGCATTGCCGTAGACTTCGGCGAAGGACGAGTTGGCGGAGCTCGCCGCATAGGCGTACGTGCCGTTCGGCACCTCGAGCGTGACCGGGGACGGCGCCGCGACGGAGCCTTCGTAGCTCCGGGCTCCGGTGGCGAGGACCGACCATTCGGACCCGTTCGGAAGACCGGTTTCGTGGAACGTGAGGAAGAAGTAGCCAGGGGCTAGGCTGAACGTGATCTCTTGGACGACCGACGCTCCCGAGACGTCGATCTCGCCGCTCGGAGGGACCGCCACCCACCCGGCTGTACCGATCGAGACGGAGAATCCGTACTCGCCGTCGGGCTTCACGAACGCGATCGTGTCCACGCTGGCGTTCTGCCCGGTCGCGTTCAGTTCCACGCGCCAGGATGTTCCGCTCGGGAGCCCGGACTCCTGGAACGTTACGGCATAGTAGCCGGGGGCGAGCCCGAAGACGATCGTCTCGGACACGCCGGCGCCGGAGACGTTCGCCCACCCGGCCGCCGGCTCGGCGCGGTAACCGGTCGGCGCGGTGACATTGAACGAGTACGAACCGTTCGGCTCGGGCAGGGAGAGCGTCGCGTTCCCGGAGAGGGAGTGGAACTGCGTGCCGTTGAACGTCACGTTCCAGATCGCGTTGGAAAGGAGCCCGCTCTCGCGGAACGTGACCGGATAGGTAGGGACCCTCGAGAAGGAGACAAAGACCGTCACCGGTCCCCCGGCAACCCCTATCTCGCCGGAAGCGGGCTTGGCGACCCAACCGGAAGAAGCGACGGAGTACGGGAACGTACCGTTCAGCTCGGTGAACACGACGTCGGTCGGCGCGACCTCCAGCTCCGGTGTCCCGTCCAGCGTGACCTCCCAGACCGTGCCGGCCGTGAGCCCCGACTCGCCGAAGGTCACCAAGTACGTCGCGTTCGAGAACACGATCGTCACCGACTGGTCCGCTCCGGCCACTTTCACCACGCCGGTCTCGGGAACGGGGATCGCTCCGGCGCTCGGATCGACCTCGAAGTTGTAGGTCCCGTTCGCCAAGGTCCAGGAGAGGTTCCATGGGGCGACAACGTACTCGTGGGACCCGTTCACCTCGGCGGCGAACGGGAAGTCCGACGGCAACCCCTCCTCCCGGAAGCGCACCGCGTAGAAGCCGGCCGCGCGGCTCACCGCGATCGTCCGGGTCAGGTTCGTGCTCCCCACCACCACGCTCCCGCCGGCGGGCGTCGCGACGAATCCGGTCGGAACGTCGACACCGAAGGCGTACGTGCCGACCGGCTCCAGCACGCGAATCCGGCTGGCGTTGGAAAGGTGCAGGACGCCTCCCACCGTCACATCCCACAGGACTTGCGAGTAGGGCAGTCCCACCTCCGCGAACGTCACCACCGCGTACGGGGTGAAGGCGACCGCTTGGCCCTGATCGGAGGTCGAGACGGTCACCGACCCGGACGCCGGAGACGCCGAGTAGTTCGTCGCGTTGACCGCGTACGAATACGTCCCGGCGGTGACGGTGAACGAGAGGTGCGACTGATTGCCTTCGATCGTGCCGATCCCTTCCAGGGTCGCGTTCCAGTAGGCCCCGGCGGCGAGACCGGACTCGGTGAAGGTGACGGCACGATAGCCGGCGCCACGCGTGAAAGTGATCGTCTTGGACAGGGGCAGCCCCGCGACGGAGATCGTGCCGGAGGAAGGCGCCGCCGTGTAGCCCGTAAGCACCGGGATCGAGTACGACTCGCTTCCGTTGGGGAGGTAGAAGGTGATCGAGGCAGCCGTCGACGACTGTTCGTATCCGACGGTCGCGCTCCAATCGGTTCCCGCCGCCAATCCAGCTTCGGTGAACGTGACGGCGTACGTGCACGTCGAGTTCGCAAAATTCTCGGCGAACAGCACGGTCCCGTTGAGCCCGCCGACGATCGCCTCGAAGAGCCCCCCGCACGTCGTCAGGTCCACGACGGCCCATACGGGGCCCCCGCCGAACCCCGGAAACGACTCTGCGTCCCACTCCTGGACCGCGGACGGATGGTCTGTGAGGAACGCTCGCCCGCCAGAAGCGTTGGCCTTCGCGACCGCGGCCGGCGAGTCGATGAGGCCCGTCGGAAGATAGCCGTCGTACGGGGGCAGGTAGGTTCCTCCGCACGGCAGCTGGAGGAGGAACAGCAGCTCGGCCGTGCCGTTCTCGACCGCGGCAAAGAGGGAACTGTTCCCGTTCGACGAGGAGAGTAGCATCAGGTAAAAGTTCGAAGTCCCCGCGAGCGCCGAGGACGGGGTCGCCGCCAGATAGATGCTCGCGGTCGGGGTGCTGACCCACGAATACGGGCACTCGAATCCGAGCTCGCCCGAGGAGATGACCTCGGGGGCAAGCAGCCGCTCTCCGACGGAGACGTCGATGCTCCACTGTCCCCCTTCGGTGGTTACCGCCGCAGAGATCGCTCGGCTCGCCGCGAGGCTGTAGGCGACCGGACTGGAAACGTCCGGCGCGATCGCCGACCCCGAGAGAGCCGGACGGGCAGCCGTCAACCAGGCTGCGCCGCCGGTCTTCAACGCAGCGTGGGCCGCCGAAGTCGCCGCTGGCCCGTAAGCGGACAGCGGGGCGGCCACCGTCTCCGGGGAAGTGGCCGTCCCGGTTCGCAACGGGGCCACGGCTCCCGGAACCGAACCGCTGCCGGTCGCAAGGGACCCGACGCTCGAGAGTAGGAACAGCGCGACGACGACGCAGGCGAGCACTCCCGCCGACACCCGAACGAACGCGTCCCGGGGCACGCTGCCACACCGTGGCGCGATAGTTAACGCTACCGGCGGCGCCCGCCGAGGGGTGCCGGGGCTCGTCCGGCGCGGCGACTCCGCGGGCGGTCGCATCCTGCGCGTCACCCTCCGATCCTCTCCGGCGGGAAGATCGGGGACAGGCGACGGGACCGATGTCGACCCCGTGGCTCGCGAAGGGTCAGGCCACGGCCTCGGGTGCCCGCGAGGGTTTATTCGCCGACAGCCGCCTCGGGAAGTAGGAGGCACCGGACGAGCGGATGAGCGAAAGGGCCGAGCCGGCGACCCCTGCCCGCGTCGAGGAGGAGGTCCGACGACTCTGGGAGAAGTACCACCTGCCGTCGTCCGACGGAAACCTAGGACCGGCGGCCGGCTCGGCGTTGCGCCAGCTCGTAGGTACGTACACGCCGGGGGACCCCCCGCTGTTCGTCGCGCAGCGGGCGGTCGCTGCGGACGTCGACGCCCGGGCGGCGATGCTCGCCGGAGAACGGGTCGTCGGAACCCTCCGTCGGGAGGGGTGGTCGCCCGAGACGAGCGACCCGGTCGTCACCCCGCTGCTGCGCGCCCTCGGGGTGTGGACCGGGGGCTCGGGCGGGCGGACGTACGACGCCGACGACCGGACCCCGGGGGTCCAACGGATCACCACCCGGCTCGCCCGCGACGGGATCCTGATCGCCCGCGAGGGACCGGTGCGGCTCTGCCCGGCGTGCGCGGCGCCCCGGAGCCCGGAGCGCGTCGTCTACCACGAGGAGGTCGGCGACACCCACCTCGTGCGGTTCCCGCTCGAACCGGCCGCCGACGGCAGCACGGTCGAGGCGCTTGCGTGGGTCGACGCCCCGTGGCGGCTGCTCGGCGCGACCGCGCTCCTGGTGAATCCGGACCTCCCGTACGCCACCGTCGAGTACCGGCGCGGCGACGCGACCGCGCGACTGCTGATCCTACGCACCGCCCTCCCCCGCCTCAAGAGCTGGCTGCCGGGCGTCGAGCTGAAGGTCGTGGAGGAGCACCCCGGGACGGCGTACGTCGGCCGGCGCTACGTCTACCCTCTGCGTCACGAGTTCCCGGACGGGGCGTCGCTCCCCGCGCCGTCCGGCACCGTGCAAGCGGTCGGGGAGGTCGGCGACAGCGGCACCGGGGTCGTCCCGCTCGTCCCCGGCCACGGAGGGACGGACGCGCAGATCGCCGAACGGCTCGGCGTCGTCGGCTGGCCGCTGCTGACGAGCCGCGGGTCGTTCGACCTCACCTTGATGCACAAGTACGCCGGGCTCGACCTCGAGACGGCGAGCGAGTTCGTCGCCCGCGACCTGACGGAGAGCGGCAGCGTGCTCGCCCGACTCCGGGTGCTCCGCGGCGTCCCGTACTGCGGCGTCTGCGGCCGACCCCTCGTCTGGTATCCGGGGAAGTACTGGTGCCTGGAACCGGGGCGGCTACCGCCCGAGCAGCTCGGCCGGTACGCGGCGTTGCTCCCGGACGCACGGCCGATCTCGCAGTTGGAGGTCACCCCCTGGCCCGTCAGCGAAGGGGTCGCGAGCGACCCGGCCGGAGCGGTGACCCTTCGGGAGTGCGACCGGTGCTCCCGGCTCGACGCGCCCGACGCGTCCGAGAAGTGCCCCTGCGGCGGCAAGCGGACCGTCGTGGCGCGGCGGCTCGTGCCGTCGGTCGCGGGTGCGTTCGCCTCCTGGGCCCGGAACGAGCCGGTCTCCGCCGGCGACTCCGTGCGCCTGTACACGGGCGAGCGCCGCCGCATCCCGACCGTGGTCCATCAGCTCGCCGCGATGGCCGCGGTCCAGGCGACCAGCGCGGACGTCCGTGCGACCGTCCTTCCGACGCTCTCCGACCTCGACCTCCCCGGGCTCGTGCGCGAGCACGGTGCCGACGCCGTTCGCTCGGCCCTGGTACGCACGGCGGCGAGCGAGGGACCCGGTGGCACGTTCATCGAGCGGTGCCGGCAGGAGCGCCGGCGGCTCGGCCGGCTGCTCGCCCTCGCCGACGTCATCGCGGCGGGGCTCGCCCAGGGGGGGAGCGGATTCTCCGACCTCCCCGTCGATCCGACCGACCGTGACCTTCAGGCCGAGGACCGGGCGATCCTCGCCCGTTGGGGCCAGACGGAGCTCCAGGTCTTCGCGGCGTACGAAGAGTTCCGTCCGGAAGAGGCGCATCGCCGCCTCGCCCGGTTCGTCGAGCTCGACTTCGCGCGGTACCGGGAGATCGTCGCGGTCCGCCTCGTGCCCTCGTCGCCCGTCCCGCTGCGTCGGGCCGCCGCGCGCACCCTCGCGACCGTCCTGCACGGGGTCGTCGTCGCCCTCGCCCCCGTCGCGCCGTTCACCGCCGAAGCCGCCGCCCACCGGATCAGTCCGGTGCCGCCGTGCCTGTTCGCGGCGACCCCGTTCGATGTCGAGCACCCGACGCCGAACGAGGAGCTCGCTCGGGCGTGGGACCGGTGGCTCGCCGTCGTGAAGGGCGTCGATCGCTTCCGCGCCAGCCGGCGCCTTCCGGCGGGGACGCCCATCCCGTCCGTCGCGATCCTCCTCAACGACGACGGCCTCGCCGACCAGCTTCGCGGAGACCGGGCGCTGCTCGAGCGGCTGTGCGGGGTCGGGCGTTTGGAGATCGGCAGCCCGCGGACCCCGTGGGAGGGCCGCAAGCGCGAGCTCGTGCCGGTCGAGACCGAGATCCAGAAGGCGTACCCGACGCTCGCCTCCCAGATCATCCACCTGATCCGGCGCATGCCGTCCCGGCGACTCACCGGCGCTGAGCTGACGAAGGGGATCTCGGTGTTCTTGCAGGGTCAGCCTCACCAGATCACCCCGTCGATGTTGACGTTCGCCGAAACGCTGCCCGAGCGCG
>JASHXN010000201.1 GCA_030043505.1 Thermoplasmata archaeon | reverse complement strand
CGCCCCGATCGTCGCCGCGATGGAGCAGCTCGTCGACGTCGCGGAGGTGATGACGACCGACAACCACGTCGTGCACGAGGTCGACGGCGGGATCAATCCGGTCGGAGAGCGCTACGCGGCCGAGCGGCTCGCGGCGGACGCGCGGCAGCTGATCGCCGCGGCCGTCGCGGACCTCGCTCCCGCGACCGTGACGACCGGGAGCGCCGAGATCCCCGGCGTGAAGGTCCTGGGTCCCGGCTACACCGCACGCCTTTTGACCTCCCTCGGGGACACGCTCGCGATGTTCACCAACATGTTCCCCGCGTCGCTCATCCTCCTCCTCTCCAGCTCGCTGGTCCTCGCGCTCGTGCTGAGGTAGGCGGTGGCCGACGCTCCGCTGTGGCCCTCGGTCGTCGAGCGGCTCGGCGACGAACCGGCGCTCCGTCTGCTCCAGGAGCTCGTCAGCATCGCGCCGACGAACCTGGAGGACCTCCCCGCGGGGCGGTTCGAGAAGCCGAACTACCCCCGCGCCGCCGAGGCGATCGCCCGGTGGGCCCGGAAGTTCGGGCTGGCGACCCGGATCTACGACCCGCTCGTGGAGGGCACGGGCGAGGGGCTGCACGGGATCCCGCGGCCGAACGTCATCGTCGATCTCGACCGGGGCGCCCGGGAGACGGTCCTGATCCTGGCGCACTTCGATGTGGTGCCGGTCCCGGCGGAGCAGCGGTCCCGCTGGAAGACCCCGCCGCACACGTTGACGCTACGTCCGGACGGCCGGCTCGCCGCCCGCGGCGCGAACGACGATCTTGGCAGCGGCGTCACCGGCTCGCTCCTCGCCCTGCGGCGCCTGCACGACGCGGACCGCGCCCCGAGGAACGTGCGCCTGCTGGCGTGCTGCGACGAGGAGACCGGAGGGACCGGCGGCATCGAGGCGATCGTCGAGCACGACGCCGCGCTTTCCCCGACGAGCCCGGAACGGATCGTCCGGGGCGACGTCACGCTCATCCCGGACGGCAGCCCCCACACGACCGCGGGCTCGAGCGGCGTCGCCTTCCTCGACGGGGTCCGCCGGTTGCCGGGGACGCTCCAGGACGGCGTCCGTTCGGGGGAACTCCTGGTCGGACTCCACGAGACCGCGCGTGCCTGGAAATCGCAGTACCGCTCTCCGGACTGGCCG
Source organism: Thermoplasmata archaeon (assembly GCA_030043505.1). The sequence goes on along the minus strand of JASHXN010000201.1, from coordinate 3,235 downwards.
GACCGGGGCGCGCCCGAGCCGGTGCTCACCGGCCGGGCGACGCTCACGAAGCTCGACCTCGCCACCGAGCCCGGGGCGGCCGGCCTCCAGCTCCTCGCCGCGCACGCGGAGAGCGATGCGTCGAACCAGATCGCGCGGGCCGTGACGCTCGTGCTGGCGGGCTCGGCGGGGGCGCTCGCCGCCGCCCCGAAGCAACTCGGCGCGCTCCTCTCCGCTCCGTACCGCTTGGAGACGGGGGGGTCCACGGCCCTAACGGTCCCGGCCGGTGCGCTGGTCGTTCAAGTGATCGGCGTCGCGGCGCACGGCGGGTATCCTCACCGCGGGCACAATCCGGTTCCGGCGGCGCTGCGCCTGATCGACGCCGCCGTCGGCAAGGGGCTCCTCGCCAACGGGGCGTTGCGCAAGGCCGTCTACGCGGTCGACCTGCGTCTCACGCCCGAGATGGAGCTGGACGACGGGACGGCGCAGGCGATCGCGGCGGCCCGACGGCAACCGGGGGGCGACGCCGAGCATCTCGAACTGGTCGCGCCGGCGTCGCGGTGCCGACCGGGGTACGCCCTCGCGCCGGATCATCCGGCGGCGGTGCGCCTCGAGCGGATCGTCCGCGCGGAGCTCGGCGAGGCAGGGGTCTTCGGGGAGTACGGCGGGACCGATGCCAGCTCGCTCCGGACGACCCGGACCCCCGCCGGCGTTCCGATGCCGGCCCTGGTCTTCGGCAGCATGGACCCCGAATCGAACATCCACGATGTCGACGAGAGCGCGGACCCGAAGCTGATCGCCGGGGTCGCGCGCACGATCGAGCGGTTCGTCCTCGAACCGTAGGGGGTCGGCGTTCTGCTGGCCCCGTGGGAACTCGCCGCGCTCGGGGTCCTCTGGGTCCTGCTCCCCGCCTACCTCGCGAGCGCGTTCGCGACCCTGCCGCGCGGGCGGGGTCCCCCGATGGACCTTGGCCGCACGTGGCGCCCTGACGGACGCCGCCTTCTCGGGCCGTCGAAGACCTGGAGCGGCTTCCTCGTGGGCGGGGGCCTCGCCGTGCCGTTCGGGCTGCTCGAAGCCGGCCTGATCCTGGCCGCGCCGAAGAACCTGCAGCTGGTGCCGCGATGGGCTCCAAGCATCGTCGACGCACTGCCGGTCGTCCTGCTGGTCGCCTACGGAGCGATGGCGGGGGACGCCCTCGGATCGTTCTTCAAGCGACGGCTCGGCCGCGCGAGCGGGGCGCGGACGCTCCTGCTCGACCAGCTGCCGTTCGTGCTGCTGCCGATCGGGATAGGGCTGCTCGTCGACCCCGGGCTGTTCGTCCCGACGTTCGTCTCGTGGGCAGCGTTGTTATGGCTGCTCGTCTTCACGCTCGCGCTGCACGCGGCGTTCAACCTGATCGGGTACGCCGCCGGTCTGAAGAAGGTGCCCTGGTGACCGACCCCTCCGAACCGCCCGTCTGGCCCGCGTCCCGGATCGCGCGCGAACTGCTCGACGCCGGCGCGGTCCGCTTCGGAGAGTTCACGCTCGCTTCCGGCGCGAAGAGCGACGTCTACATCGACGTGAAGCGCGCGTGGACGGACCCCGCGCGTTTGGACGGACTCGCGCGGGCGCTCGCCGGCCACGTCGGCGACGAAGTGCGGCTCGCCGGCATGGAGTTGGGCGCCGTGCCGCTCGTCGTCGCCGTCGCCCTGCGGGTCGGCCGGCCGTTCGTGGTGCTCCGCAAGGCCGCGAAGGAGCACGGCACCCGCCAGCCGTTCGAAGGGGAGTTTCCGCCCGGGGGACGCGTCCTGGTCGTCGACGACGTCATCACCACCGGCGGGAGCACCGAGCGCTCCGTCCAGATCATCCGGGAGGCGGGAGGACGCGTCGACCGCGTCGTCTGCGTGGTCGATCGGGAGGCCGGGGCGGTCGAGAAGCTCCGCGCGGCGGGCGTCCGGCTGGAGAGCCTCGTCACGATGGCCGAGCTGAGGGCCGCCCAGCGGTGACCGGGACCGTCACGTCGGACGGCGCCGTCCACTTCCGCGACCCGGCCGAGAGCTCCTCGGTCTACGCGAAGGGGTTCTTCGGGACCCTCGGGCCGGAAGGCCAACTGTCGCTCGACCGGTACGAGGCCGTCTACCTCGCCGAGATGGCCCGCATCGAGGTCCACGGTCCGGGGGACCGGCCGGTCGGCTGGTCGAGCATCTTCCGGCGGGCGGTACGGGCGGAGCCCGGGTTTCCCGTACGGTACCTGGTCTACCGGGACCTCCGGCAGCGCGGCTACGTCGTGCGCGACGGCCCGCCACCGGTCGCCTTCGCGGTCCTCCCGCGCGGCGGGATCCTGCACAAGACGCCGTCCCGGTACTGGGTGGTCGCGCTCAGCGAGCGGGAGCCGTTCGACCTGGCCCGGATCGTCCAGCTCGCCGAACGCGCCCAGGCCGCCCGGAAGCTCCTCTGGCTCGGCGTCGTCGACGAGGAGTCCGACCTGACGTACTACCGGCTCCGCCGCCCGGTGCCGAACGGCGCCGTCGTCTCCGCCCCTCTCGCGATCCCCACCGAGGGGTGGCTCGGCGACGACCGGCTCACCGTGCACGACCCGGCGGCGGTCGACGGGCTCGGCCGTCAGCTCGCGTACGGCAGCCGCGTGGGGGGGAGGCTGGAGTTGTCGCTGCTGGAAGCGGCGTACCTCGCACGGACCGGCCAGTTGACCGTGCGCGACACGAAGAGCGGGCGGAACGTGCCGCTCGCCCGCCTCGAAGCTCGGGCCCGACGGCTCGACCCGAAGTTCGCGGAGCGCCTCGCGGCATACCGCGACCTGCGCGAGCGGCGGCTGGTCGTGAAGACCGGTTTCAAGTACGGTGCCCACTTCCGCGCCTATCCACGGAATCCGGAGCACGCGCACGCCCGGTACCTGGTGCAGGCGCTCCCGGAGAGCCACGTTTCGACCTGGCCGGAGGTCGCCGGGGCGGTCCGGGTCGCCCAGGGGGTCCGGAAGGAGTTCCTGGTCGCGAGCGTCGACCGGGCGAGCACCGTGCGCTTTCTTTCGCTCGAACGGATCCGGCCCTAACGGTCGGCCCTTGGGTCAGCCGGCGACCGGACCTGCGCCGGCCGCCGCAGCGATCCGGCCGAGCCATCTTCCTAGCGCCGCCGGGGAAGCGCCGTCGTCGATCTGCTCTTGCAACGCCGAGCCGACGACCACGCCGTCGACCCCGGAAGCGACCGCGGCGCGCGCGGTGTCGGCGTCCCGGACCCCGAATCCGAGCAGGATCGGCAGCTT
>JASHXN010000200.1 GCA_030043505.1 Thermoplasmata archaeon | reverse complement strand
GGAGTTGAGTCGAAAGTGCGGACGCAGGAGGGGTCGGTCGGTCAGTCCCACGACCGCGCGGATCGCGTCGGAGACTCCGGAAGGAAGTCGAACTCGCCCGACCGCCTCGTGGTAGGAGCGGCCGCCGAGGCGCACCGGACGGAGCCGGGTGCCAAAACTCCGCGCAACCGCCGAGCTCTCCGCCGAGAGGGCGACCGCGCGGCGCGCCGGATCCACCCTCCCGACCGTCAGACCCGCGACGTCCGCCCATCGGCGGACCGTCTCCAGATCGCCCGCATCGGCGGTGAAGCGCCGCCCGAACTCGGCTCGTGCCCAGTACGTCCGCGAAGCAAGGCGAGGCGAACTCCAGCGTTCGGGCTCGGGCAGGTCTCCTCCGCCGCCGCCCCGCCGAAGGTAGACCGTGACCGTGACTTCCTCCCCGCGCGGGAATCGTTCGGCCGGTGCCACGGGCCACCTACCCCGGTCTACGGCACCGGACCGCTTAGCCCCCCCGTCCCCGGGGCATGCCCCGGCGCGGAACGAGGTTCAGTAACCCCACGACTCGAGCCGGGAGTCGACCTTAGCCCCGGGGTCGACCGACCCTTCGAAGGTCCGTCCCGCGATGTACTGCAGGATCCGGTGGAGTTCCTCGGCTTCCCCCGAGGGCGTTACTTCCGTGGGATGAACAGCGGCCGGGTCCCGATCGAAATCGACGAGCGTACACCGCCCGGAGGCGACGTCCAGCGACAACTTCTGGGGCCCGCGGTACGCGGTGATCGTGAGGCGGTCGAGCAGTTCCAGGCGCGTCTTCGACATGAACGGGCGGATCAGCCCGCCGACCCCGTCGGCGATCGTGATCACCGGCTCGTCGGACGACGGCGCGGGACGGGTCGGTCGGCCCTCTGCGACCGCGTGGACGATCTCCTCCACGGCTCCCCGCACCGAAGCCAGCGATACCCAATCGTCCTTCGGAATCGGCACCGCCACCCCGGGAGGCGGGCGGACCCACAGCGGCACCCGGACCAGCGGCTCGGCGGTCCGGAGCCCGTGGAGGAGGACGCCGTCGTCTCCTAGCGCCTGACCATGATCGCTCGTCAGGACGAAGAGAGAGCGGTCCCATCGCCCGGACGCTCGCAACAGGCCTACTAGGTCGCGAACGCGACGATTGAGCGCCGGGAAGGTCATGCCGTACAGCCGGCGCAGGCTCGCCAACTGCGCTTCCGTCGGTACCCAACTCCCGCTCGCCCAGCCCCGGTTGTCCTGCCGCGTTGCGGGTGCGTGGGGAGCTTCGGGGTCGGTCGTTTCGCCGTTCTCCTGGAGGCCCAGGTACGGTTCGTGGCTCTCCATGTAGTTGAGGAAGACGAACACGGGAGTCTCCGCAGGAACGGTGGACAGCCACCGTCCGAGCTCGTCGTCGATCCACCCGGAAACCCTGCGTCCCGCCAGCCCTTCGTCGTGCGGAGCGAGGAGGTCGCCCAGCTTTCCCGGGAGCGTCGGCCATCGGCTGGCGTACGTGAACACGGGCTCGTGCAGCCCGTAGTAGATCAGTCGCGCCGGGTGGGCGGTACGGTGCAGCTGCGCCCGCCAACCGGTTTCCGACCCGCGGGTCGGCGGCCCATGGAAGCCCCGCAGCAACCAATCCTGCTTGCCGCCGGCGCACCAGTCCTGAAACCCTCGTTGGAGCCCTGTTCCGGGCCCGATGTAATCGTTGGCGGCGAAGCAGGCCGTTCGATAGCCGTAGGCGGCCAGCGACTCGGCAAGCGTAGAGATCCCGGGCGGAAGGCGCCGCTCTCCCCGCAGGTGGAGATGGTGCTCCCAGAGGGGTCGCCCGGTGAACAGGCTCGCATGGGAGGGCGCGGTCCACGGGGCCGCGGCGATCGCTTTGGGGTGTACCCAGCACTCCGAACGTAGGCTGTCGAGGTCGGGCTGGCCGGACGCGGCGCGGTCGCCGCCGGAAAGGACGTCCCGCCGGGCCGTATCCGTAACGACGAGGAAGACGTCGGGAGGGCGGGCGGCGCTCGGGGAACTGGGGTGTGCCGTCACTCCGCCTCCGAACGGCTCCGGCGGCTCCCCCGGCTGCCCACTGCGAGGAACTCGAGCGGAGTCCGAACCATGCACTCCGGGTCCCGTGCTGTGGCGCCCACGGACGCCGACGTGGGGCCGGCGGGCGTTTACATGGGCGCCCTACTTAGCCTCTCCTTTGCGAATCGCAACGGCGTCGGCCGCACGTGCGCGGCGTCAGCTCGTCGCCCAGGCCGACCCGGTAGGCAGGTCCCGCTACTCGGCTCTCCGCGCCGCGGCCGCGGCGGTAGGGGACGCCCGGGACTCTTGACGTCCGGCTCCCCCGGGATCGTCAATGCACATCAGGTGGAACGAGTCGCAGGTGCACGAGTAGTGGACGTACTCGATGTCTACGCTCACGGCTGCCCCGTCGACCGTGAAGCGTCCCTGCCCGTTCGTCGGGCTGATGACGCAGTACCGGCCCCCTTCGACGATGAGGGCGTTCGAGGCGGAGTAGGCAAAGGTGCCGTTCGGCTCTTCGAAGACGATCGTACTTCCGTTCCCGTTCTTGCCTACACCTCCCACATACACGGTCCATGTCGCGCCGGTCGGGGCCCCGGAGAACGTGACGGCGTATCCGTAGCCGAAGGTTACGTTCTGGGTAACCGGGAAATAGCCGACCTCCACCGTACCGCTCGACGGGTTGACCGAGTTGGAGCCCACGGAGGGTACGGTGAACGTCTCGTTCGTGTACGGCGCGACGTTGACGACCTGGGAAGTGCCGTCACCGGTGAACTCTGTACCGTTCACGTAGACCGTCCAGGCCACCCCGGCCCCCAGGCCGGTCTCGTCGAACGTGATCGTCGTCACCGTTTCGAAGTAGACAGTCACTTCGACGGGCTGACCTGGGACGGTGACATTTCCGTAGCCCTTCGTGGCCGGGTAGCCGTGGTGCGTCGTCCCGTCGTTCGAGTGCGTTTCCGGCGATACCCGGTA
>JASHXN010000199.1 GCA_030043505.1 Thermoplasmata archaeon | reverse complement strand
ACGACGATCCCCGCGGCGAGGAGTCCGACCCCGACCGTGCGGCTCTTGCCGCTGCCGAAGTAGGCGGTGAAGATCCCCGCCAGGATCATGAAGAGCGCGAAGACCAGGAGGAAGATCTCCAGGAACTGCCAGCCGCCGACGCTCAAGGTACTGCCAATTTTCGCCAGTTCGACCAACATTGCTGTTCCTCAGAACTTGATGCCTGTCAAGGTCTTGGTGTCGATGACACCCGCGACGGAGCGGATCTTGTCGACGACCAGCTGGCCGAGGGCGTTGAAGTCCTCCGCCTCGACCTTCGCGATCAGGTCGTACTCCCCGAACAGCGGGTGCAACTCGACGATCCCCTTCACCCGCAGCAGCTCCGTGTAGACCTCGTGCTCTTTCGCCGGAGCGGTGCTGATGAGGACGAAGCCGATCGCCAAGCGCGTCGCACCCCTAAGACCGGGGCGCGAGAAGGTGGTCAGTTAATAAGCGTGTCGAGAACCGTTCTCCGCCGAGAGGAACGGGCCCCCGGACGGACCGCGGGTCCGGCCCCGGATTAATTACCACGCGGCCCCGCTCCTCGCGTCGACGTCGAATGCGGGAGGGGTTCCGTACCTGGTCCGGCCGGCTCCTCGCCCGGCCCTGGCTGCTCGCGTTCGCCCCGATCAACGCGGCGACGGCCGGCTTCGGCGTCGTGCTGCCGCTGCTGATCCTGATCTCGCTCCACGGGAGCTGGGCGCAGGTCGCCGTGGCGGCGACGCTGTTCAACTCGACGGTGATCCTCTCCTCGGTGCTCTGGGGGCATCTCTCCGACGCGTTCCCCCGTCGCCGGCTGTTCCTGGTGATCAGCTACGCCGGCTACGCCGGGCTGTACGCGCTCCTCGCCGGCGTCCGTTCGGTCTACGAGCTGTACGGGATCTACGCCGTCCTTGGCGTCGTGGCGCCCGCCGGCGTGAGCGCCTCCAACCTGCTGATCCTCGAGAAGTTCGGCGAGGGCGAGCGGGCGACCGCGTTCGCCTCGTTCCAGGAGATGGCGATGCTCGGGTCGATCGCCGGCCTGCTGATCGGCTACTTCTGGACGGCGTCGGACGACGCGCTGCGCTCGCTGCTGTTCGTCCTCGGCGCCCTCGCCGCGGTCAGCGCGGTCGCGCTCTGGTTCGGGATCGCCGAACCGACCCGGCCGCTGACCACCGCGCACGTCGCGGCGCATCCGGCGAGCCTGTTCTCCCGGCTCCGACCCCAGGTGGGGCTGCGGATGCCGGTCCCGTTCTTCCCGCACCGGCCGTCGTGGCGGCCGCACCCCTGGCAGCGGCTGCGGTCGTGGGCGGTCGAAGAGCTCCACCACGAGCTGCCGCTCGTGCTCGTCGCGACGTTCCTGTTCAATCTCTCCTCCAACCTGTTCAACATCTCCTACACGCCGTACCTGTACACCGCCGGGCTCGCGACGTCGTCGATCTTCCTCGTCAACTTCGCGAACAACTTCGCGCAGACGCTCGTCTTCCCGGTGAGCGGCGGCCTGGCCAACCGGTTGGGGGCCGACGCGCTGGTAGGCCGAGCGAGCTACGCGCGCAGCCTCGGCTACCTCGCCACCGCCGGGTTCACGTTCGTCGTCTTCACCGACCGGCAGGCCGTGCTGGCGAACGCCGTCGTCTACGCCGCCCTCGGCGGCGCCATCGCGATCTACACGACCGCGAGCAGTCTCATGCTCTTCCGGGGCCTCGGCGCCCGCGACCCGGGCCGACTGCTCGGCGTGAACAGCGCGCTCGGCGGCGCCGCCGCGGTCGCGGGCGCGGGGCTCTCGGGCCTCCTCGCCGTGGTCGGAACGTTCCGGCTCGTTTTCCTCGTCTCCGCGGGGATCCTGCTCGCCTCGGTTCCGCTGTGGACCGCCGCGTCCGTCGCGTACCGGCGGCGGCGGGAGGGCGGTACTTCCGAAGGCCCTCCCGGGGCCGGCGCGGCGGCAAAACCCCATTAGCCCGACGTTCGCTGGCCTCTTCCGGAGATATCGATGGCCGCGGCGGGCGAAGTGCAGCGCGGGCTCGAGGACGTCGTGGCCCTCGAGTCGCAGATCTGTTTCATCGACGGAAAGGAAGGGCGGCTGATCTACCGCGGGTACGACATCCGCGAGCTGGCGGCGCACGCCACGTTCGAGGAGGTCGCCTACCTGCTCTGGTACGGCCGGCTCCCGAACGCGAGCCAGCTCGCCGAACTGCGGCACCGGCTGGAGTCGCTCCGCACGATCCCGCCGCAGCTCGTCCAGCAGCTCGAGGCGCTGCCGACGTCCGCCTCGCCGATGGACATCCTGCGGACGGCCGTGAGCGCGCTCGCGGTCTTCGAGCCGGGCGAGACAGCGCCCGGCCCGAGCTCGATCGGCGGGGCGCAGCGGCTCACCGCCGCGCTCCCGACGATCCTGGGCGCGTTCCACCGCCGGCGTGCCCATCTCCCGACGATCGAACCCCGGCCGGAACTGTCGCACGCGGCGTACCTCGGCTACGCGCTGCTCGACCGGGTCCCGAGCGAGTTGGAGGAGCGCGCGCTGGATGTCGCGCTGATCCTGCACGCGGACCACGACCTCAACGCCTCCACGTTCGCCGCCCGCGTCACCGCGTCGACCCTCAGCGACCTGTACAGCGCCGTCACGAGCGCGGTCGGGGCGCTGAAGGGTCCGCTCCACGGCGGCGCCAACGAGCGGGTCCTC
>JASHXN010000198.1 GCA_030043505.1 Thermoplasmata archaeon | reverse complement strand
CCTCCCCGTCCCGGTGCGGGCGGGCGAGAAGGTCTGGGCCGCAGAGCGCAACCCGAGGTCGCCGTCCGGCGCCCTGCTCGCGCGGCGGGGCGGAGGCTCCCGCTCGGCCACGCCCCGGTCGCCGTCGCGGCCGGCCCGTCGCGCCGCCCGGCCTAAAGGTGGGGCAGCGAAGCGGCGAAACCGTTGAGCACGAACTGGACGCCGAGCGCGGCCAGGATCAGCCCGAGGACGCGCGTCATCGCCATGATCCCCGTCTTGCCGAGTCGCCGCAGGATCGGACTGCCGAACCGAAGGATCACGTACGTCGCGGAACTGGTCACCAGGATCGCGACGAACGTCGCCACGATGATCCAGGGATTGCCGGCCGCGCTCCCTTCGTAGATCATCACGGTCGAGATCGCCCCGGGACCGGCGAGCAGCGGGATCCCGAGGGGCACGACGGCGATCTCGTCCCGGCGGGAGACCGCCTCGTCGTGGTCCTGCGGGTTCAGCTTCGTTCGGGTCACCTCCCCCTGCAGCATGTCGAAGGCGACGAGGAACAACAGGATCCCGCCGGCGATCTCGAACGCGCCGAGCGTGAACCCGAACACCGCGAACAGGAACCGGCCGAGAAGGGCGAACAGGGCGAGCACGGTCGCGAGCACCATCACCGCCCGCCAGGAGACGACCGCGCGGTCCTCCGGCGGAAGCCCTTCCGTCAGGGCGACGAAGAACGGCAGCGTGCCGAGCGGGTCGACGATCGCGAAGACGCTGACGACGACCGCCAGGTAGATCTCGACGTCCGTCACGGATCAGCGCAGCGCCTCCGGCCCGCACGGCACGCCGCCGCCTTTCACCCCTTCGGCCCCCGGCACGGGGGAGGCGGCCCGGACTCTCCCGTTACACGGCTCCGGCGGGCGCCCGCACTCGCGCATGGGGGCGGGGCCCCGGCACTCCAGCCGTCGGCGGGACCCTCGCGGTCGGGGGAGGTGCCGGAGGGCGGGGCGCCCGCGGCTTGCGAAGGCGCAGTCCGAGCACGAGCGGTTCCGCTTGAGGGTTCGCGAGCAACAGGACGTGGGGGGTCCGACCCGGCCGGTCGAAGCGCAGACGAGCGCCGCCGGTCAGTTTCACGCGGCGGGCGCCGGGGGCGCCGGCGTCCCCGACCCCCAGGGTGAACGAGCGACCGGGGTGCGGCGGGTCCAGCTCGACGTACAGCTCGCAGGGCGTCCCGTCGAAGCGGACTTCGAGGCGGACCGTAGACGTTGGGCCCAGGACGAGATATCGCGGCAGGCTTCCCGGAGAGAGCGCCACGGTAGTACGAGCCCCGAAGAGGGTAAAACACTCTGGTTCGACAAGTCGCACCGGCGGCGCGGCCGCACCGTTAAATCGGACCCCCGGGTCCGTCGCTCCGATGGCGGCAAAGAGCACCGCGCAGGCGGTCTGGGACGGCGACCTCGCCCACGGCAACGGAACGGTCCACGGCAAGAGCGGGGCGTTCAAGGGCGTCGGGGTCTCCTGGCCCGCGCGGACCGAAGGCGCCAGCGGCAAGTCGAGCCCCGAGGAGCTGCTCGCCGCGGCGGAGGCGTCGTGCTTCTGCATGGCGCTCTCCGCGGGACTCGGCCGGGCCCAGAAGCCTCCGAAGCACCTCGAGGTCTCCGCCACCGCCACGTTCGACAAGGTCGGCGACGGCTGGAAGGTCACGACGATCGAGCTCGACGTCGTCGGCAACGTCCCCGGCGCCACCCCCGCGGAGTTCGAGGCTGCCGCGAAGGCGGCCAGCGAGGGCTGCCCGATCTCCTCCGCGATGAAGGGGAACGTCGCGATCAGCGTGCGCGCGCGCCTCGGGTAGGCTCGACTCCCCGCGGGGCACGACCCGACTCGGGGGTTCGGATGCACCCGTGGAAGCGGTACCGGGTCCGTCCCGGTAAGAGAGTGCGCCTCGCGCGGCTCGACGCCGCCGAGCGGACCGACGGGGCCCGCACCGACAAGGAGGCGAAGGCGACCCTCGGTCGGTTGCTGCCGAAGCTCGACCGGTTGCAGGCGCTGCTGTACGCGGAGCGACGCCACCGGGTCCTCCTGGTGCTCCAGGGGATGGACACCGCCGGCAAGGACGCGACGATCCGACGGGTCTTCGAAGGCGTCAACCCGCAAGGCGTCCGGGTCGCCCGGTTCGGGCCGCCGACCGACGAGGAGCGGGCCCACGACTTCCTCTGGCGGGTGCACCCGCTCGTCCCCGCCTCCGGGGAGATCGTTGTCTTCAACCGCAGCCACTACGAGGACGTCCTCTGGCCCCGGGCGCACCGGGAGATCTCCGACGACGAAGCCGAGCATCGGTTCGGCGAGATCCGGGACTTCGAGCGGCTGCTGACGCGCACCGGCACGTCGATCCTGAAGTTCTACCTCCACCTGAGTCGCGAGGAGCAACGCCGCCGGCTCGAGGCGCGGCTGCAGGACCCGACCAAGCACTGGAAGTTCAGCGTCCACGACCTCGCGGAACGCCCGCTCTGGCCGCGGTACGTCCGAGCGTACGAGGCGCTGCTTCCCGCGACCAGCACGGACGACGCGCCGTGGTTCGTCGTGCCGTCCGACGTGCCGCTCTCGCGGGACGTGGTCGTCGCGGAGATCGTGGTCCGGCTGCTCGAGCGCCTCGGCATGACGTGGCCGCCGCTCGACCCGGCCGTCCGGCGGCAGATCGGCCACGGCGACCTGAAGATCGCCCCGGACCCGCGGCCGGCCGACAGCGGCTAGCGCCGGCCTCAGTTCCCGGCCCAGTCGCCGAG
>JASHXN010000197.1 GCA_030043505.1 Thermoplasmata archaeon | reverse complement strand
TGCCCGATCCGGGGACCCTCCCGCAGCGCCGGCGGCCCGTACGGCGTCCCCTCGTGCTGGGGGCCGTCGTCGCTCTCGGTTCCGGGGGAAGGTGGCTGGTCCAGCGACGGCCGGACGCCGGGCTGTTGGGCGGCCTGTGGGAGTTTCCCGGAGGGAAACTGCGGTCGGGCGAGACCCCGGAGGCCGCGGCCCGGCGGGAGCTCCGGGAGGAGACCGGCGCCTCGGCGGGCCCGCTAACCTCGCTCGGGGTCGTGCGGCACGGCTACAGCCACTTCGCGGTCGAGCTGCACGTCTTTCGCGGAGGGGTCCGGCGGCCGCCTCGGCTCACTCGGGAGCGACGCTGGGCGACCGTCGCCGAGATCCGGCGCCTCCCGCTGCCTCAGGCGACCGAGAAGGTCGTCCGGCTGTTGACCGGCCCGCCGGGCGCGGGTCCCGTCAACTCCCGGGGGGACCGGCGGGGTCGTTCAGCGCGTCGCGGATCGCCGCGACGAGGTCGCGGACCGCGAACGGCCGCACGACCGTAGCCCGCGCGCCGAGCGCTTCCGCCTCGCGGCGGAGCGGCCCGCTGTCGCGCGGCAGGAGCACGATCGCCCGAAGCTCCGGCCGGACGGCGAGCGCGGCCGCGAGCTCTTCCCGCCAGCGGCCGGCGCCGGAGACCGCGTCCAGGACGAGCAGCGCCACGGGCGCCGGTTCCCAGTGCCGGAGCGCCTCGGCCGAGCTGAACTCCAGGACGACCGGGTGCCGTTGCAGGGTCAGGATCCCTCGCAGGAGGAGGCGAACGTCATCGTCCGGTACCCACAGCAGCGCGGGGACGCGGGCCGCCCCGCGGGGCGCGGCGAGCCCTCCGGCCAGCGAGCCGTGCGACGCACTTCCCCCGACGGCGCTCATCTGGCTAGACCCTCACCTCCCGAAGGCGAGGTCCCGGTGTAGACTCTTGGCGCTGTCGGGTAGATGAACTCTCGCGGTGCTGCGGTCGCCGCCACGGTCACCTTTCACCTCCCGGCGGTTGAGTCAACTATATAGTCGGCAGCGGTATCACCATAGTGGCCTCGGGCACCGACAGGACGCCCTCCGGTGGCACCGTCCGCGAGACCGGGAGCGGCCCGTCGGTGCCTTCCCGAGCGGGCTCGGCGTCCGCGGTGCGGGTGCAACGATAGCTTCTTTTGAGCGTCGACCGACGTTCGCGCCGATGTCCCTGCTGTTCCGGCCCTCCGAGCGGGACCGCCAGACGTTGCAGGCGACGGTCCGGTCCCTGCGCGAAGCGACCGTGCCCGCGCTGGCGACCGCCCTCGCCTGGAGGACGCGCAAGGTCGAGCGGTTGCTCGTCGACGAACTGACCCGCCCCGGCACGTCGATGGCCTACGACCCGGCGCGTCGGGTCGTGCGGTGGGCGCCGCCGGTGTCGGTCGTCTGGTCCGACCCGCCGCCCACGGCGACGGCGCCGACCCCCCGAGCCCCCGTCGATCTCGGTCCGACGCTCCCGGCGCCACCCCCGGTCGTCCGCTCCGGCGGGCTCCGTGCCCAATGTCCGTCCTGCCACGTCGCGCTCGCAGCGTCGGCGTCCTCGAGCCTGAACGTCTGTCCGCAATGCGGGCGGCTGTTCTCCTCCCGGACCGCCGGCGCCTCGGCCGACGGCGCGTCGCCGACCGCCGCGGCGCCCGTAGCGGCCGGCCGTCCGACCGGCCCGAGCTACAGCGACCGCCGATCGCAGGAACTCCTCGCCGCCTACGTCACCTCCAGCCCGATTCCGTGCCCGCGCTGCCGGACGCACATGCGGCATCGCGGCGTGAGCGAGTACTCGTGCCCGAGCTGCGGGGAGAGCGTGCGGTTCGGCGCCTCGGGGACCCCGGTCGCGATCGGCCACCCGAGCGCTCCCGCCGGCCGTCCCGCGGCGTAGCGCGACGCCGCCGGCGCTAGAACGGCACGCGGGCCCGGACGCTCCGGACCAGGTCGCCGTTCGCGAGCGCCGTGCTCAGCCGGTCGATATCGTCGGCCGGGCTTCGGTCCGCGTCCCACGGCTGGACGCGGTCCCGCAGCGCGGCGAGCGCCGCTTCGCTGCCGTGGCCGCCCTTGCGCGGACGGCGGTGCTCCAGCGCCGCGCCGGCGACCATCCACTCGATCGCGACGACCTTGCGCGCGTTGCCGAGCACGCGGGCGAGCTTCGCACCCGCCCACGCCCCCATGCTGACGTAATCCTCCTGGTCGGCGGAGGTCGGGACGCTCGTGGCGCTCGCCGGGTGGACCAGGCTCGCGTTCTCGTTGACGAGCGCCGCCGCGACGTACTGCGGCACCATGAAGCCGCTCGTGACCCCGGGTTCCGGCGCGAGGAACGCCGGCAGGCCGCGGTTCAGCGCCGGGTGCACGAGGCGGGAGACGCGCCGTTCGGCGAAGCCGGCGACGTACTGCACCCCGAGCGCGAGCGCGTCCAGCGCGAAGGCGAGCGACTGGCCGTGGAAATTGCCGCCGCTGACGAACTCGTCGCCGAAGACGAGCGGATTGTCGGTGACGGCGTTCAGCTCGCGCGTGACGGTCGCCTCGGCGAACGCGACGGCGCCCCGGACCGCGCCCAGCACCTGGGGCAGGCACCGCAGGGTGTACGGGTCCTGGCCGCCCCACGCGGCCCGCGGGACCGCGAGCTCGCTGCCGCGCAACAGCGCCCGGAGCGCCGCGGCGACCGCGCGTTCGTCCGGCGCGTTCCGGGCCTCGCCGAGCCGATCGTCGAACGATTGCGGCGTGCCGAGCAGCGCGTCGACCGACAGCGCGGCGGCGATCGTGGCGGCGTCCAGCAGCTGGCGAGCGTCCGCGACGCCGAGCGCCAGGTACGACGCCATCAACGACGTCCCGTTCAGCAGGCCCACCCCTTCCTTCGCCTCGAGGCCCAGCGGCGCGATCCGTTCCTTCGCGAGCCCCTCGGCGGCGGCGACCCGCGCCCCGCTCCCGGGGTCGACGAACGCCCCCTCTCCGGTGAGCGCGAGGGCGAGATGCGCGAGCGGGGCGAGGTCCCCCGAGGCGCCGACCGAACCCTGCTCGGGGATCCACGGCACCAGGCCCCGGTTGAGCACGTCGGCGAGCGTGAGCAGGACCTGCGTCCGCACGCCCGAGACGCCTACGGCGAGCGAGTTCAGCCGCAGGAGCATCATCCCGCGCACGAGGTCGGCCGGCAGCGCCGGACCGGTCCCCGCGGCGTGGCTCCGGACCAGGGCGAGTTGGAGGTCTCGCACGCGCGCCGCCGGGATCGTCACCTCGGAGAGGGCCCCGAAGCCGGTCGTCACGCCGTAGACCGCGTCGCCCCCGGCGACCGCGCGCTCGACCGCCGCGCGGCTTGCGGCGACCCGCTCGAGCGCCTCGGGCGCGACCGCCACGGTACGGCGCCCGCGCACGACCGCGACGAACTGCTCCAGCGACAGGGAGCGGCCGTCCAACCGGACGGCGTCGCTCATCCCGCCCGCGCCCCTCGGCCCTACGCGGGGACCGGGACCACCAACTCGCCGCCGGACTTCTGGAGCGACGGCTGCCGGTGCGTCTTCGCGCCCTTGGTCGCCCAGAAGACCTCGGCGAACTCCTGGACGAGCTTGACGAGCTCCTGGGCGTCGGCGACGGCGGTCGACTGGCGCGCCTTGGACGCCTGCTTCAGGATCTTGACGACGTGGTCGCCCAGCGTCGGATGCTGCTTCACGTGGTCCGGCGTGATGTAATCGCCCCAGATCACGCGCACCTCGTGCTTCACGCGCTCCGCGTGGGCCTCCTTCACCGCCGTGTACCGGGCGAGCTTGGCGACGTACGCCGACCGGTCCTCCGGCATGGCGTCCGTCGGGGGCATCACGGCCTCCCCGATCAGCTGGTCCATCCGGAGCACCGTGAGCGCGGCGATCTGGGCCTCGTGGGGGTCGTAAATACCGCAGGGGATGTCGCAGTGGGCGTACACCGGTCGGGGGGGGAGGACCGCGTCGCGGAGGCGGGCGCCCATCGAGCGGAGCGTCGAAACGGCGTGCATGCGCCGGCCACCCGGGCGAGGACGATAAAGGTGCCGGAGACCGACACGGACGGCGCGACGCTTCGGGCGCGCCGGGGCTTCCGATTTCGCCGGTGGCTCCGGAGCCGGCGTCTCGTGGTCCGGGACGGGTCGATGCGCCCGACGCTGCTGCCGGGCGATCGGATCTACGTCGATCCGGCCGCGTTCCGCCTCCGGCCGCCCGCGGCGGGAAGCCTGGTCGTCGTGCGCGACCCCGAGCGGCCGTCGCGCTGGCTGGTCAAGCGCGTGCAGCACGTCGCCGGCGAGCGGCTCGCCGACGGCCGCCTCGTCCCGGGCGGCACCGTGTTCCTCGTCGGGGACGACCCGGCGGTCAGTCGCGACAGCCGCGCGTTCGGGCCGGTCCGGCTCGACGCCGTCGTCGGCGGACCGTGGTTCCGCTACCTTCCGCCCGAGCGGCGGGGCCCGCTGCCGGGGGCCGCAGCTTAAGTGATGGGGTAGAATCCCACATCGATGCGCCCGTTGGTTCTGAAGCTGGTCGTCGTCGCCATCGCCGCCGTCGCCGCCGTCTCCGGAGGGGTCGCCGGGTGGTACCTACACGGCCCCGCCAAGGCCGGCCCCGCCACCCTCGAGGTGATCGCGGCCGGGAGCCTGTCGCCGACCGGACTGATGCCGCACCTCGTGGCGACGTTCGTGGCGGAGACCCCCGGCGTCCAGTCCCCGCTCTCCGCCCAGCTGTACCAGGGGAGCACGGCGGACGCCGCCCAGCTCGCCGGCGGGCACCAGCCGTACGACATCTTCATCTCCGCCGATTACCGGGTCATCCCCGAGAGCCTCGAGGCGCCGAAGTCGACGGTCGCGACGTGGGAGGTCGCCTTCGCCGGGGATCCGCTCGTCCTCGCCTACGACCCGAGCGTCTCGGCGTTCTCCGGCACCGTCACCCCCGCGAACTGGTACACGGACATCGTGAAGGCCGGCGTGACGCTCGGCTCCCCGAACGCGAGCGGCGACCCGCTCGGGGTCGACGCCATCCTCGCGATCGAGCTCGAGGACGCCCTCGAGAACCAGAGCGGCGCCCTGTACGGCCACTTCTTCACCGGGGCCCAGGGAGCGCTCGCCGGGTTCACCTCGGCGACGAAGGAGGTCTCCGAGAACGACGCGGCGACCGCGCTGAACTCGAGCGAGGTCCAAGCGTACTTCGTCTACCGGTCGTACGCGAAGTCCGAGGGGCTCACCTACACGAACCTCTTCGGCAAGGTGAACCTCGGGGGGACCACGTCCGCGGACATCAGCGCCTACGGAGGGGTCTCGACGACCGTGCTGACCGGGACCGGCTCAGCGACCTCGAGCGTGGTCGGCGCGCCGATCGTCTTCGCGCTCACCGTCCCCGCGACGGCGCCGGACGCCCCGCTCGGGATCGCCTTCGCGGCGTTCCTGCTCTCGAACAGCACCTCCGCGATCTGGCTCGCCGACGGCTTCGCCCCGCTCGCGCCGGCGTACGTCGACCACCCCTCCGCGCTCCCGGGCGCGCTCGCCGGCTCACCGCCGGAGGGCCCGGCCCCGATGCCGTCTTACCTCACCGCGCTGATCACGTAGGCCGGCCGGACGGCCGGGGAACGGCGTGACCGGAACCTCGGCTCCGACCCTGGCGGCGCGCGTCGTCGGCGCGCTCCTCGCGGCGTCGCTGCTCGGCCTGTTCGTCCTCCCGCTCGTCGCCCTCTTCGAGTACGCGGGCGTCGGAGGCCTGGTCCGCGCCGCCCAGGACGGCGGGTTCCGGACCTCCCTCGAGTTCACCCTGCTCGCCTCCGGGATCGCGGTCGGTCTCGGCGTGCTGACCGGCGTCCCGCTCGGCTACCTGCTCGCCCGCCACCGGTTCCCCGGACGCTCGCTGGTCGAGTCGCTCGTCCTCGTCCCGGTCGTCGTCCCGCACCTGATCGTCGGCATCGCGCTGCTGCTGCTGTTCGAGCCGAACGCGCCGCTCGGCCGGCTGACGAACGCGCTCGGGGTTCCGCTCTTCGACGGCATCGGCGGCGCGATCCTGATCATG
>JASHXN010000196.1 GCA_030043505.1 Thermoplasmata archaeon | reverse complement strand
GCGCCGTCCGTCCACACCTACACGGTGACGTGCCCGAGCTGCACCGAGAACGTTTCGCTCGCCGTGCGGGACGCGGCGGGCGACCGTTCGGGCGCCGTGGCCCAGGTCCAGCTCGCGCGCGCCGGCGCGTTCTCCGGAGCGAGTCGGTCGTCGTCCCAGGTCTCCCTCCCGTCGATCGGGGGCTGGGTGACCGAGCTCCCGACGGCGGTCGAGCTCCTCCTCGTGCTCTTCCTCATCGCCGGCGCCCTCCTCGGCGCGGCCGGCAAGCTGTTCCGGCGCGAAGAGGAAGACGTCGAGGTGCCGGTCCTACCCCGGACAGCCTGAGTCCCCCGGGTCACTGCGCCGGCTCGGCACTCCCGGTCGGGCGGATCTGTTCGCCCCGGGACTTCCAGAGCTCCTCCGCCTGGAGCGCGACCGCGCGGAAGTTCGGGAACGACGTCCGCCCCCACATTTCGTCGAACCGGGCGAGCGCGGGCCGCAGGCAATCCCAGTCGACGAAGACGAGCGGACCGAGCGTCTCCAGGAGCAACCGTTCCTCGATGAGACCCAGCCGCACCATCAGCGCGGCGCTCTCGTACTGGATCGCGAAGGCGCGGACCTCGAACCCGTCGGCCGAGTCGACGAACCCGTCCCAGCCGCTCGCCGCGCGCTTCGCGACGATGTCGCGGACGACCTTCCGCTGCAGGACGAACTCTCGGTCGGTGAGGTGCTCGGCGAGGTGGAGCATCACCTGGGAGCGGTTCTGGCTCGCGATCAGCTCGGTCTGGAGCTTCGCCGCCTCGACCAGGCGGGCGTTCTGCCGCATCTGCAGGTAGATGAACGGGACCCCGAGGACGATCGCGATCGTGCTGGCGGCGCTCAGGATCTCGAGGACCTCGGCGACAGTCACCATCGGCCGACCTCCGGCGAGGTGGACCGGCGCCCGGACGATAAACCGCTCGGACCGATACCGGGTACCGGCGTCCCGGCGGGGGCGCGACCGTTCCGCGAGGTCCGCGGGAGGAGTTAACCCCCTACGGCCCCCTCCGGGAACGTGGTGCACCGCTCCCGGCGACTCGCCGCCATCATGTTCACCGACATCGTCGGCTACTCCGCCCTCACTCAGGCGGACGAAGCGGCCGCGCTGGCGGTCCTGCAACGCCACAACCGCCTCCTTCGACCGATCTTCCCCCGGTTCCGCGGTCGCGAGGTGAAGACCGTCGGCGACGCGTTCCTGGTCGAGTTCCCCAGCGCCCTCGACGCCGTCCGGTGCGCCGTGCGCGTCCAGGAGGCGCTGCGCGAGTACAACTCGGGCTCCCCGGGCGAGTGGAAGCTCCGGGTCCGGGTCGGCATCCACGTCGGTGACGTCGTCGAGACCGACGACGACGTCCTCGGGGACGCGGTCAACCTCGCCTCCCGGATCGAGGCGCTCGCCGACCCCGGCGGGATCTGCCTGAGCCAGCAGGTGTACGACCAGGTCCACAACAAGGTCTCGTTCGGGCTCGAGCGGCGGCCGCCGACGACGGTGAAGAACTTCCGGGAGCCGGTGATCGTCTACCGGGTCGTCGGGCCGGAGGAGGGCGCGCCGGGGGCCGTTCGGAACGCCCCGAAGGGGGCGGCGCGCCAGTTGGCGGTGCTGCCGCTGGCGAACATCAGCCCGGACGCGAAGGACGCCTACTTCGCCGACGGGCTGACCGAGGAACTGATCTCGGCCCTGTCGCAGGTCCGGGGCCTGAGCGTGATCGCACGGACGAGCGTGGAAGCGTACAAGACGGCCCCGAAATCGATCGCCCAGGTCGGCTCCGAGCTCGGCGTTGACTCGGTCCTCGAAGGGAGCGTTCGCCGGGCCGGCAACCGGATCCGGATCTCGCTGCAGCTGATCGACGCGGCGACGCAGAGCCACGTCTGGACGAGCACGTACAACCGGGAGGTCGACGACATCTTCGCCGTCCAGATGGAGGTCGCGGAGCGGGCCGCCCGCGCGCTCCAGTTGGAACTGACGCCGAAGAGCGCGCCCGCCGCGGGCTCCGAGCCGAAACCGTCCCCGGTCGACGCCCGGGCCCGGGGTCCGGCGTACGACGCCTACCTGCGGGGCCTGGTCGCGTCGAGCAACGTGATGACCGCCGGGCCGGACGAAGCGGTCCGCTGCTTCGAAGAGGCGACCCGGCTCGATCCGACGTTCGCGGACGCGTACGCTTCGTGGGCGGAGGTGTACGTGATGGCCGCGGGCGACTCCGTGCCGATGCGCAAGGTGATGCCGCGGGCCCGGGAGCTCGCAGCCCGCGCGCTCGCCCTCGACCCCTCTTCTTCGAGCGCCCACGCCGCCCTCGGGAACATCGCGCTCCAGTTCGACAACGACTGGCCGACCGCGGAGGCGGAGTTCCTGAAGGCGCTCGAGCTGAACCCGAGCAACCTCAACGCTCACCGGTTCCTCGGCATGCTCTACGTCTCCCTGGAGCGGTTCGACGAGGCCGAGGCGGAGTTCCGCCGGATGATCCAGCTGGACCCGGCGGGGCATCACCGGGGCGGGCTCGCCTGGGCCCAGCTGCAGCGCGGAGACACCGAACGGGGCCTGCGGACCCTTCGGGAAGGTCCTCCGCCGGAGCCTACCGACCCGCGCCATCAGACGTTCGGGTTCCTCTACCTCGACGCCGGACGGCGCGCGGACGCGCTGAAGGAGGCGGCGTTCCCTTTCGATCCGCACGACGAGAACGCCCGCTTCGACCATGCGATCCTGAACGCGATGCTGGGCAAGCCGGCCGAGGCACGTCGGGTCCTGGCCGAAGCGGCCCGGGGCCGCTGGCCGGGCCACCTGGCCCGCACGTTCCTGGCGATGCTCCACACGACGCTCGGTGAAAAGTCCCGGGCCCTCGATCTGCTCGAGGCGGACCACCGCGACGGGGAGCGGCTCCTCTGGCTGTTCTACCGGAGCGCAGCGTTCGACGGCCTCCGCGACGAGCCGCGGTTCCTCGCGCTGCTCCGGGAGGTCGGGGTGCCGGTCGACACGATCGCCCGACGGCCGGCCGTTCTCCCCGCCGCCCAGCCGGCCAAGCCCAAACCCGGCGGCACGACGCGCCGCCGAGCACGGGCAGGGGCGGCGCGGAGAGTACGACGGTCGTCGACCCGCGGCCGTCGACGTCGCGCGAAGTAGCGGTTCAGCGCCCGCGCTTCTTCCGGGCGACCGCCCGGGCGCGTTCGGCGAGGAACTTCCGGGTGTCCCGCTCGTCGGCGCGCACGAGCCGCGCCAGTTCCGCGATCGGTCGGGGGTGCCGGTCGACCCGGAGGTCGACCCAGCGATTCCCCCAGCTCGGCTCGAACCACGGCTCGCGGTGGACGACGACGATCGCCGCGGACTCCATGCCCCGCCGGTCCCCGCCGTGCGCCGCTCCTGCCTCCAACGCCTTCAGGATCCTACGCCCGAGCGGTCCCCGGGCGGACTCGAACGCGCGGGCCATCGCGGGGACGACGTTCGCGGACGCGAGCAGGTTCCCCTGGCACGTGTAGCCGTCTCCCGTCTGGTGCAGCGCATGCTCCATGCATTTCGCCCCGGTCCAGGCGGCGGGCCGCCCCCGCCGGTCCACGACGCCCAGCTGGCGGTGGGCGCGACGGGGGTCGGCTCGTGTCAACCGGCGGACGACCTGCTCGGCCGAGAGTCCCTTCTGCAGGAGCTCGAGGCCCCGGGGTCCGTAGTAGTAGTGGGTGTCGGCCTGGGTCGCGACCGCCCCGACGCGCCACTCCGCCCACGGGACGAACGCGCCGACGCTCGGGGGCTTGGTGGCGACGCCGACGCCCCAGAACTGCCGCTTCGCGTCGCAGGCGACGATCGAGAACGTCACGAGCCTCCGACAGGCGTCCCGGCGTATGAAGCGCGCCGCCCCTCAGTCGGTGCGGTTCGAGAGGAGGAACTCGTTGCCGTCCGGGTCGGCGATGACGGCCCGGACGAAGCTCCCGATCGCCGTCTCGACCGTCGTCGGCGGCACGGTGACCTTCCCGCCGCGCCGCTCGATCTCCCGGCACGCCGCCACGGGGTCTCCGATGTGAAAGACGACCCCCGAGACGGTGCCGGGCTCGCGCCCGCCCTCCCCAGGGGCCTGCGGGTGCATGGTGAGCAGGGTCGAGGTCCCCGGGAGGGCGAAGACGAGTCGCCGGGCCTTCTCGTCGAACAGGAGCTCGTGGAGCCCTAGCACGTCCCGGTAGAACATGCGGGCCTTCTCGGCGTCGGTGATGTGCACCGTGACGGCGTGCAGACGGTCGACGATGTCGCTCATGGTGGTCCCGAAACCCGTCCCCCACGATAGCCGTTCTCCGACGGCGGGGCGCCCCTCCCCCGGGGAGAGCACGCGCCGTGTGTCAGGTTCTTATCGCGGGAGCCGGGTCGAGCGCCGATGATGGCGGACGGCGTGGACGAGGCGAGCGGCTGGCGGCATCGACGGTTCCTGGGATTCCGGCGCCTGCGGCTCCGGCTGGTCGCGTCGGTCGCGGCGCTGACCGGCTGGGTCTCCGCGACGCTGCTCTTCCTCGGGTTCTGGGCGACGAAGTTCACCCTGTTCCAGGACATCGTGGTGTTCGTCGTCTCGCTCGTGATCCTCTTCGGGGTCCTGGCGGCGTCGTGGATCAGCTTCGGGATGGCGTTCCTCGACTTCTCTGAGTGAACCGCGGCGCACGATCGTTCCGGTCGAGAAAGGGTAAGGCGCCCGACGGCGGGAGTCGCCGCCGGGCGCCGAGGGGGCCCGGGTCTACGGCTGGGTCGGGGGCATGGGCGGGGTCGCCGGAGGGGGCGCCACCGCCGCGGGGGGAGCGGTCGAGGGAGCGGGCTTCTTGCCGCGGCGCAGGAGCAGCATCGCCGCGACGACCGCGACGACGACCACGACCACGACGACGAGCACCAGCACCAGCGGGAAGCTGCTCGAGCTGGACGGGTGCAGGATCCCGTTCAGCTGAGCCTGCGCCGCGCTGACGGACTCCGGTCCGGCGTTCAGGTGGAGCTTCGCCCCGCCGGGGAGGTCCGCCGTGAGGTTCGTCAGGTTGCCGAGGACGTTGCCGCCGATGAACCCGTGGGTCGAGGCGTCGTAGTACTCCGACTCCGAGCCGGTCAGGGAGTTCGTCTCGTTCGTCGTGTTGGCCGCGGGGACGAGCGCCGGGCCCAGCGGGCCGGCGTGGGTCGCCAGGCTCACGCCGTCCAGGCCGTTCGCGATGTTGTCGAGCGCGGCGTCGGAGATGAACAGCCAGCCGTCGGTCGCCGAGAAGTTCCCGTACGAGAACTGGAGCAGGATGTCCTGCACCGTCAGCGTCGTCGGGGGCGAGGTGGCGTTGTTGGTGATCTTGGTCGTGCCCGTGTCGTTCCCGCCGACGACCAGCGCGCCGGTCGACGCGACCGAGCCGGGCTTCCAGAGGTTCTCGGAGTAGCTGGTGCCGTTGACGGTCGCGCTCACGGTGTAGCCGCTGACGTAGTGGCCGCCCGCAGCGTAGTCCTGCCCGCTCACCCACGAGTAGCCGGGGGCGACCGTGGTCGGGACGATGCCGAGCGGGGTGCTGAACCGGATCGAGGAGTTCTCCTTCGCGCCGACGTCGAACGACGCCTTGTCGGAGAGGGTCGGGGACGGCGGCTCGGGGATCGTCGCCGAGAAGCTGCCGCTCAGGTTGAACGACTCCTGGCTGTTCGCGTTCATCACGGCGAGCGCGGCGACGTCGCCCGTGGTCGGGGCGGTGAGGACCGTCTCGCCGGTCGTGACGTTCGTGGAGCCGGAGGAGCTCTCCTGGCCGCTCAGGCTGAAGGAGATCGACTCCTTCTCGCACGTTCCGTGGTAGGTGTCGCAGAACGACTCGCTGCCGGAGACGGAGACCCCGACCGCGGACTGGACGCTGAACTCGATCTGGCTGCCCGAGACGTTCGTCTGCGTGTAGATGACCGCCCAGGTGAGGGAAACGCTCCAGCTGTAGCCGAGCGTCTGGTTGGTCGTGTCGTTCCCCCCGGGGCAGTTGGTCGTCGAACAGCTGTAGCTGTACGAGAAGCTCCCGCCGTACGCCCACTGGTCCGTCGAGGACGTCGCGGGGAGCTCCCGGACCGCCGGGGTCGGGACGAACTTCGACGCCGACATCGACAGTCCCGAGATCCCCATCGCGAGGACCACCACGACCGCGAGCGCTGCGCTCAAACCTAGGCCTGCTCGACTCCTGTTTCCTGCCGTCGTCATACGACCCGAACCGCGGTATTTACTCCGCCCATCGGTCAAAATACTTCCGCCGGGCCCGAGAGGGTGCCGTGAGGTGGTCTTGCACGGCGCCCACGGCCGAACGGGCCCCCTCCGGTCTCCCGACGTCCCGGCGTTCGGTCGCGGGCAAGGCGAGGAGTGGGCGCGGCCAGATTCGAACTGGCGACCTTCACCATGTCAGGGTGACGTCATAACCACTAGACCACGCGCCCGACCTCGCGCGGACCGACGCTCGGCTCTTAGCGGTGACGGAAGCCCGCTCAGCCGTAGCCGCCGGGGAACTGGTTCGGGTCCGGATGCTCCGTCCATTGGTAGTAGCCCATCGACTGGCGCTGCGCCTCGGTCGACTCCTGCCGGACGCCGCCCTGGAACGAACCGTACGCCTCCCGGACCTGCTCCTCGATCGACCGGGCCCGCTCGAGCGCGCGGCGGACGTGCGGGGCGTCGACCCACTCGCTGCCGGCGACGGCGGCGAGGTCCCCCGCGGTCCGGATGAGCCCGCCGAGCTCGCGGAGCCGGAGCGTCAGCGCGTTGCGCCGCCCGTCCAGCGTCTCCGCCCGGCGCCGCGCCTCCTTGATCAGCTCGAGCACCGCCTCGCGCGTCGCGGGACGGATCCGGCCGTCGACCGCGATCTCCTGCGCGCAGAACTGGGCGATCCGCAGCCGGTTCGCCTCGCTGTCGGGCATCGTCGTCTCCAGGAGCACCTCGTAGCCGGAGCCGGCGATCCGCGAACGGAGCGGCGACAGGATCCCGTGCAGGTCCTGGATGTTCGCCGCGGCGACGAGGATGAAGTCGCACGGCACGCCGTCGACGCGGACCGCCGCGCCGCCGCTCTGCGGGTTGCGGCCGGAGATCGGGAACCGCTTCTCCTGCATCGCGGTCAGGATGTGGCGCTGCAGGAAACCGAGGTGCGGCAGCTCGTCGATGAACAGCACCCCTTCGTGCGCCTCGTGGATCGCGCCGGCGATGACCCGCTCGTACGGCAGGCTCCCCAGCTGCGGGTGGCCCCCGTACGGGTCGTGCCGGACGTCACCCAGCAGCTCGGTCTCGCTCGCGCCGGTCGCCATGACGAACGTGTTGCGGTCGAGCTTCACCAGGACCTTGCTCGGGCTCTCCCGCTGGAGGGTGCGCCGTCGCTCGAGCGCCCGCTGGTCGAGCACCTTGATCCGGTCGCCGGCCCGTTCGTAGGCGACGACCTCCTCGACCCCGTTGCGCAGCCGGGTCGTGCGGACCGCTTCCTGCGGGTTCCCGCCGGGGCTGACCGTGAGCTCCAG